>JAEURX010000027.1 GCA_016788885.1 Nitrospira sp.
GCGATCATCTTTTCGATCCGCGCCGTGGCATGGCGATAGGCCTCGCGGATGGCGCGATCGGTTGTCGATTCGAGATAGGCGTTCGCGACGACTTTGATCTTCTGCGAGACGTTGTCGAAAATCAGCAGGGTGTCGGTCAGCAGAAAGGCCAGTTCCGGCATCCCGAGACTATCTCTACGAAGGGACGGCAGTTCTTCGAAGGTCCGCACCACGTCATAACTCAAGTACCCGACTGCGCCGCCGACAAACCGGGGCAGGCCGGGTACCGTCACCGGCCGATATTCCTCCATCAACTCGCGCACACGTTCCAGCGGGTTGCCCCGGCTCTGAATCTTGAGGCGTTTCTTCCCGCGGGTCAGAATCAAATCGCCCTTTTCTTCATGAAGCACGGCTGAAGAGCCGCTTCCCAGGAAAGAATAGCGCGCCCAATTTTCCCCGCCGGCGACACTTTCCAGGAGATAGGCGGTCGGCCCCTGGTCGATTTTGGCGAACGCCGACACCGGCGTCTCATAGTCCGCCAGGATCTCCCGATAAAGCGGAATCAGATTACCTTCCGTCGCGAGACCACGAAACTCGTCCAGGGTCAGTGAATAGTGCTGCTTGGTCATACCGATGTCCGGCTGATCGCGTTACGGCTGGCTGACGATCAGCTTTTGCCCGACTCCGACGGTGTTATCTTTCAAATTGTTCCACTTGCGCAATTGATCCGGCGCGACATGGTATTTCTGACCGATGCGATACAAGGTTTCACCGGGTCGCACCGTGTGCGTCGTGCCGGTCGCCGAGGCGGCAGTCGCGCCCACGCTTTCCATCAGGTCACTTTGACCCAACGCATCCTTGGCCGTGCCGGTTGCTGACCCCAGGCCCAGATCCGATGGCACATCCGTCTTCAACGCTTCATCCACAGCCGCGGCAAAGTCTTTCTTCGGCGCCGCTTTTTTGGCTTTCGGGATGGTCGTCAGGCGCTTCATGTCCTCTTGAGCCCGTTTCTCCAGCAGGCTGGCCTCTTTCATGGCCTGCGCCTCCTCCTGAATCTGGGCTGCCTGCTGACGCACCGCTTCCACCTGGGCGCTCAGTTCACGATTGCGGGCCTCGTAGTCGCTCAGCTCACGCTTGCCTCGTTTGACTTCGCTGTCCAATTCCGCGCTGCGTTTTTCTTCCTGCGCCAGAAGACGCTGAAAGTTGAGGCTGCGCGCCTTCTCCGCCTCATATTTTTCCGACATCACGCATCCGCTCAACCCCAGACCACATAGGACCAGCAGCCCAAGGGACCGTACTGCCGTGCGCCTCATGGATCCATCTCGCTCAGTCATCATATCGCTCCTTCGTTGCGGCCATCTGAATGGTCGGCAATCGATTACCCCGGGGGAGAGTGGTCCTGCCGCATCCGCTCCCGGTTCGCAGTCGGCGAAAGGGGGTAGAATACGGTCCAAGGCAGCGAAAGTCAAAGTGAAATGGGCCAGTCAGGCGTTTGACCCCCTCCCTGCCCCTATGCTACGGTTCGCTCAAGAATTCCGATCCGCCTATTCTATCCAATCACCGACACAGAAGACCATGGCATCCAGTCCGCACCAGGCCGCAGCACGCACCATTTCGATCGACGGGATCACGCTACACCTGGCCCAACCGATGACGATGGCCCAGGAGTGGATCGGCAATCGGGAAATTCTGAAGCAACTGCTGGCCTGCTGGCTCGTGATCGATGAACGCGACCTCCCGCTCTCACCTCGCATCACCGGGCAACCAGGCATCGGCAAAACCACGTTGGCCATGGCGGGCGCCCGAGAGCGTAAGCAGGACCTCTACGTCTTCCAATGCACCGCGGACACCCGCCCCGAAGACCTGCTGATCACGCCGGTGCTGGCAGAATCCGGAACGATCACGTACCACGCGTCGCCGCTCGTCACGGCAGTGCTCACCGGCAGCATCTGCGTGCTCGACGAGGGCAACCGGATGAATGAAAAAAGCTGGGCCTCTCTGGCTCCGCTGCTCGATCACCGGCGCTGCGTGGAATCGATCATTGCAGGCCTGCTCATCCGGGCGCATGCGGACTTTCGCTGCTGCGTGACCATGAACGAAGACGCCTCGACGTATGAAGTGCCGGACTACATTCTGTCCCGCTTGCAACCGACACTCGGCATGGGCTTTCCCACACGCGACGACGAACTGGCGATTCTGCGGTATCACTTGCCCTTCGCCCCGGCCGACATGCTAGCCCTCACGGTAGAATTCCTGCAGGAGGCCCATCAACTCAGCCTCGAATACTCCGTACGCGACGGCATCCATCTCCTGCAATATGCCTTGAAACGACGCGCCCAGGATCCTGCCCATCCCTTGGCCGCCGATGCCGCCTGGAGAGAATCGCTCATCAAAGTCTTGGGCGAAGAGGCCCTCGATCTGCCGACCCAGTCTCGCAAACGCAAGCGCGCGTTGGGCGATCAGGCCCTCCCGCGCGGACTCGGTGATTTCTTTTTCGAAAGTGATGACCCTTTACACCCCGGCCGATAATGGCAGCGCCCTCGTCTCATTCCGATGCCGTCTTTCGTCTCTCGCCGCGTATCGACCTGTTTCCAGTCTTGCATGGCAGTGGTGATGTCGCCCAGGAAGTCCGCGACCGCCTGACCGATCGCCGGTACGATTGCCTGGCGGTACCGCTCCCCCCGTCGTTCGAATTGCCGGTGGAAGAGGCGGTGGTCGATCTGCCGACCATCAGCGTGATCGTACAACAAGAACGCGAGTCGGAGGACGGCAGACGGGTGAACTACGTCCCGATTGATCCCTGTCAGCCTGTCATCATGGGCGTCCGCGTCGCCATCGGAGAAGGCATCTATCGCGCCTATATCGACCGGGACACCACGACCTTCGAGCCGCTCCCCTTCGTCTCCCCTGATGCCTACGCCCTCAAGCAGCTGCCCTATGCCGCCTTTGCCGCCGCCATCCTGCCGACGCTGACGCCGCCGGAAGACGGCTCTCAGCAGCAGGCTCGCGTGGCCTGGATGGCGTTTCAACTCCATCAACTGGAAATGGAATATGAACGGACCCTCTGTCTCTGTCACCTGGCTGACTGGCCTTGGATTCGTCAGGCCTACCAACGGCGCACCGACTATCAGGAATCGGACCAGCAGGTCAGCCGTCCGGAACGCTACCTGGTCGAGTCGGCGTCGCTCTACTTCATGTTGGGTGAATTGCCGTTCATGACGGAATTGTATGAACGCCGCCGGGCCAGCGTACATTCAGACCGTCACCTCTCCATCGACGGAATCAAAGAACTGCTCTTGGAAACCCGGACACGCTGGCAAACGGCCCACGATGAGGAAGGCCAGAGCGTCCCGACCTGGGTGACACCGCAGTTGCTGCAGTTGTACCTGCAATACGTGCGGAATCACGCGCTCCTGGACCGTCGCCTCACACCGGATCTCTACACGCTCGTGCTCGCGGCCAAACAAATGGCCGGAGATGATTTTGCGATCCGCCTCCTCGAAACCGCCAAGACCTACTCGTACCAGGATATCGAGCACAGCCACCTGCCGCACCTCTCAGTCGGACTCGGTCAATTGGCCCTGCCTGACGATCAGGTGGTGCAGGCTACGAACCGGCTCCAGGGGACGCCCCTGTCCTGGCGCTCACTGTCACTCCGTCCTCGTCCGGCGCGTCGAACGAGTCGCCGCTGGTCATACCTCTGGAATCCCAATCGCCAATGTTCCTGGCCGCCGGAAGATACCAAAATTGAAAGCTTCCACACGCACGTGCGGGAACAGGCCAAGGCGATCATCGGCGCCGATCTGGCCAGAAGTGAAAAATTTACGACCTCGATGAAAGACGGACTCGACATCCGGGAAAGCCTGCGCCACTGGCATCAACGACAACCCGGCGGTCGCCCGAAACGGCTGGAGCTGTATGTCAAAGAGATTCCCCCCGCGCGGGGAAATGTCGATACGGTGATTTTTCTTTTCGATACCCCTGCCGACCCAGAAGAATACAACTGGCAAGCGACTTGGTACGCGGAACATGCGCAGGAGTCTACACTCTGTTTCTATGCCACGCCGTTTCTGGAGAACATGGTGGCACCCGGCATCGGCCAATCACGTTATGGCGGCGCGCTGTTCATCTTTCCACCCCGGCCGATTCCGGACATTTGGACCGACGAGGCGCTCGGATTCGCCAAGACACTCGAAGAGCGGTTGATCGCAGCCGGAGCTGTCCACTCACGGGAAACCCATCTGGCATTGGTGACCCCCGTAGCCCCCAAAGCGCGCTGGCGGCAGATCGCCAAACAATTCGGCCGGCGGCTGGTGCCGATCCCGCTCAGTCGCTTCTCGGGCCAGATGATCGATCGGTTGCGACGATTCCATGTGCTCAATGGACACGAGATCCGCAGTTTTGCCGCACAATTCATCCGTGAGTGACCAAACCATGTCCCCAAGTCCCATCGAAGAACGCATCGCAGCCCTCCGTCGAGAAATCAGACGCCACGACCATCTCTATTACACGAAGGATCGGCCGGAGATTTCCGACTCGGAATACGACCGACTCTTTCGCGAACTGGTCGATCTGGAAGCCGCCCATCCGTACCTGATCACCAGCGACTCACCCACCCAGCGGGTCGGGGCACCGCCGCTGGCGGAACTCGCAAAGGTCTCGCACGAGAAGCCGATGCTGAGTCTCGACTCCATGACCGATCAGGAGGATGTGTGTGCGTTCGACGCCCGCATGAAACGCGAGTTGGAAACCGAACAAGTCGTCTACACCGCCGAGCCGAAGTTCGACGGGCTGTCGGTCGAACTGGTCTACGATGAGGGACGATTTGTGCGCGGCGCAACGCGCGGAGACGGCACAATCGGTGAAGATGTCACCGTCAATCTTCGGACGATTCGCGCCCTGCCCCTCCAGCTCACTCCTGGCCCGGCCATGCCCGCCCACCTGGTCGTGCGTGGTGAAGTGTACATGCGCCTGGATGAGTTTCAAACGCTCAATCGCCGGATGACCGAGCGGGGAGAGGAAGCCTTCGCCAATCCTCGCAACGCCGCAGCCGGTTCCTTGCGTCAGTTGGACAGCCGGATCACTGCCTCCCGCCCGTTGACGCTGACCTGCTACGACATCATGGCGCTCTCGGGTCAGGCTCCGCCGACCCATTGGGACGAACTGGACGCCCTCGCGACCTGGGGCTTGCCCGTCCCGGAACATCGACAGCGTTGCCGGTCCATCGACGAGGTGTTGTCCTTTCATCAGCGCACCGACGCGATGCGGGACGAGCTGCCGTTTGAGATCGACGGCGTCGTGGTCAAACTGGACCGGCGTGATTGGCAGGATCAACTCGGCAGCAAGTCGCGTAGTCCCCGTTGGGCCATCGCCTACAAGTTTGCCCCGCGAAAGGAAATTACGGTCATCCAGGATATCGCCGTCTCCGTCGGTAGAACCGGCACCCTGACACCGCTCGCGCTGCTCAAACCGGTGGAGGTGGGCGGTGTCACGATCAGCCGCGCGACCCTGCACAATGCCGACGAGGTGGCGCGAAAGGATGTGCGCGTCGGGGATACGGTGAAGGTCGAGCGGGCGGGCGATGTGATTCCCGCCATTGCCGAACGCGTCCCGGTTCCGGGGGAAATACGCCGTGATCCGTTCGTCATGCCCGACCATTGTCCGGTCTGCGGATCGGCCGTCGCCCGCGAAGGCGCCTACTTTTATTGCACCGGCCACACCGTCTGCGTGGCCCAGCTGAAAGGCGCGATCGAACACTTCGCGTCGAAGAGCGCGCTGAATATCGACGGCCTGGGGAAAAAGACGGTGGCCCAGTTGGTCGATGCGGGAATGGTGAAAGACCTGGCCGATCTGTACAGTCTGACAAAGGAACAGCTATTGACGCTGGAGGGGTTCGCCGATCGATCGGCCACCCTGCTCATGGAATCCATTGAACGGAGCAAATCCGTCACGCTGGAGCGACTCTTGATGGGGCTTGGCATTCGTCAGGTTGGACAGCATATTGCCAAGGTGCTGGCCAAGCAGTTCGGTACACTCCCGCGACTGATGGCCGCCACCCAAGAGGAGTTCCTGCAGGTCCGCGAGATCGGCCCGGAGATTTCCGCCAGTCTCGCCTCATTTTTCAGTGAGGCCCGGAATCGGGACGTGATTGATCGGCTAGTAGAACGGGGACTCACGATCGAAGCACCGGCAGCCGAACGCGGGGCCGACAGCCAGACGTTGGCGGGCAAAACCTTCGTCTTCACCGGCGGCCTGACGGGGTACAGTCGAGACCAGGCCAAACAGCTGGTCGAAGGGCGAGGCGGACAGGTGTCGTCGAGTGTGAGTAAGAACACGTCGTATGTGGTGGCGGGCGCTGATCCGGGCTCGAAACTCGCCCAGGCGCAGAAGCTGGGAGTGAAGGTTCTGACGGAACCGGAGTTTACCGATCTAGTGACGCCTGCGTGACCGGAACATGCTCTTCGACCGGTTGGTCGTGAAGAGCGGGATGCTTGTCTTCTTTGTAGATTTGGACACTCTTGATGACCCGTGGATCCGCCTCATGAATGACCAGCCGGCAGTTGGCAATATGCACTTCCTCGCCGACTTTCGGAATCCGCCCCAGCTCGTGCTGTATCAGGCCGCTGATCGTCACCGCATCGTCGCCTAAATCCACCTTGAGGAAGTCGTTGACCTTCCGGACTTCTGTGCGTCCGTGCACCAGGATCTGGTTTTTGCCGATGCGCTTGATCAGCTCTTCGGTAATGTCCGTTTCATCGACGATTTCGCCGACCACCTCTTCCAGCAAATCTTCCAACGTGACGAGCCCCATGACGCCGCCGAATTCGTTCACGACGATCGCCATGTGACGCTTGTCCAGCTGGAACTGCTTCATCAAATCGTCCGCGGATTTCGTATGGGGGATAAACAAGGCCGGCTGCGCGATATCCCGCAGCTTCATTTCGGTATGCCCCTGGGCCAGCGCGGTCAAGGCCTTGGTCTTGTACAGGATGCCGATGATGTTATCGAGCGTGCCTTCGTACAGCGGAATGCGCGAGTACTTGGACTTGAACAGGAGTTCTTTCGCCTCGCGCAGGTATTGATTGCAGTCGAGCGAGAACATGTAGATGCGCGGGGTCATGCAGTCTTCCGCCGTGATGTCCTTGAGCTGGAAGACGTTCTTGATCATCTTCACTTCCTGGGCTTCGATCGCGCCGCTCTTGCTGCTCTGATCCAGCATGATCTTGAGCTCTTCTTCCGTGACGAAGGGCACATTGAGCCCCTTACCGCCGGTGAGTTTATAGATCAGCGGCACGACGAAGAACATGATCGGCGTCAACACCTGCTGCGCCGCGTAGGCCGGATAGGCCATATTGAGCACGACCGGAACCGAATATTTGGCCGCCAGGGTCTTCGGAACGAGATCGGCGAACACTAAGAGGACAAACGTGAGAATACCGACCAGCACCGCGAAAGCCTCGCCCAGCACGCCTTCCAGTCCCTGCCCTCCGAACCGATTCAAGGCAATGATCGTCGCCAGGGAGGCGGTGGCCGTATCGACCAGGCGGTCTCCCACCAGGATGGTCAGCAGCAGCCGTTGCGGATCGGTCCGCAGATGCAGGGCCATGTCGGCCCGCTTGCTTCCCGCGTCGGCCAATGCCCTGAGTTTCGTGTCGTTGACGGAATAAAATCCCACCTCAACGACCGAGATGACCGCCGACAAGAGAATGAGGAATATCAGTACGATAATGTCCATAAGACCTATCGAGGCTAGAGAACCCGAATGAGGTTGTGTGTGTGAATGTTGAGTGCGTGGATCAGTTCGAAGCGCTGGGTCCGAACTGCAAGACTTGCCGTATGTCGTGAGAAGACGACCAGAACTGGTCCTCTCGGATCACTTTCATCCATTGCGTATTACAATTAGCACAGGCAGGCAGTCGCATCAAGCGTTACCACAATTCCCTACCCGCCGCCAAACCATCACAATATCAATAATTTGGCTTCGTGGCCCGGATCCGTCATGCTAGGGACTCCCTACGAAGGCCCCCGCACTGTCATCCCGTATGATAAACGGGTCGGTATCGAGGGCCCGCCGTAGATGCCCGGCAGCCTGCTCTGCCGAGGCGTCGGTCTGAAACTGTCCTGCATAGACGCGGTATCGGCGGCCTTCGGGCAAATCGACGGCCACCACCCTGCTGCCTGGGTAGGCTCCGCGCAGGCGTGAAACCAGAGCGGATGCGTTGGCGGGATCGGCAAAGGAACCGACCTGCACACGGAGGACGCCCATCTCCCCTGCCCCTCCCTGGTAGCTGATGACACGCAGTTCAACTTCATCGGTACCACGCCCGACCATGCCCACCGCCTGTGCGCCGGCCAGCGACAGGTCCAAGATTCGCCCACGGGCAAACGGGCCGCGATCATTGATCCGGACGGTGACCTGCCGGCCGGTCGTCAGTGAACGCACGACCGCCACCGACCCCAACGGCAACGTCCGATGCGCCGCCGTGAGTTTGTGCATATCATACACTTCCCCGTTCGCCGTGCGATTGCCGTGAAAACCTGGGCCATACCACGAGGCACTTCCGCGTTCAACAAAACCCACCGGGTATCCCGGCGGATAGACAGGACGAGCCGGTGCCCATCCCGAGCAACCGTTCAGCCACGTGGTCAGAATCAGTAAGAAGAGAGGGAGAAAGAGACGACGGGTGCCGGTCTGCTTCTCCCTCTGCATGGAGGAGATCACCGGGATGCTGACAAAGCCTCCCAGCGGCGTTCTCACGTCGCAACGAGGCTCCGCGTACCACTCAAGTACGCGTCGCCTCGTTGCTTGCTACGGCCTTGCTGGAGAGTCTTTTTGAGCATCCTTCGATATGGATGAACGTGAAACCGCCTATGCAGCGGCGCATGGCCTCCTACGTGAGAAGCATGTAGGAGCGGAGCCTGCTAAAATTCGTCGAGCGAATGAGTGCGCAGCACCCCGAGCGCTTTCGTCGTGTTGGACACCGTCAGGACGACAATGGCGCGTTTGCCTTCCCGCGAGGGCGTGCAATAACCACATTTGACATTGATACGGGCTCTGGTGAGCGAGTCGGCCACCTGCTTCAAGGCCCCGGGCTTGTTCTCCAGACTGAGAATCAAGGCAGTCTCCTCGCGGAACTTGATCTTAGATTTTCTGAGTGCGATCCGCGCGGCGTCGACATCTGCCACAATCAACCGCAGTTTGCCGGGCCCCGTGACTTCTGGCGCGGAAAAGGCTTTGATGTTGACTCCGGCAGCGCCGAGTACGGCCGCCACCTCCGCCAGCACACCCGGTTTGCTCTGTCCACTCACCACAAATTGCGTCGTTGTCGGCATCGGCTCCTCTCCCTCCGTGAGTCAGTCCATCAGCCTGTCTGCATCCGCCTATACCCGTAGAGCCACTGAGCAGTTGTCCCACCGATATTTCTCACGGTGTGGGACACACCGGCCGGAATCTGGATTTCTTCACCCACGACGGGCCTCAGACAGCGCCCACCGAATTCCAGTTCCAACCGGCCGACGATCAGCATGACCAATTCGTCGGTCGCGTGGCGGTAATCCTCCCATACTTGACCGGGCGGATCAACCCAAAGATCACAACTGAAGCCGCTCGCCAGCCATTCCCGTGCCACTGCCTCCTGATCGACAGGACTCATCACGCTCCGTTGAATGACGACACCAAGGAAGTCGCGGAGCAACTCGTCTCTTGCATCATAGCGCGCATTGAACTCCACACACCGTCTCGCGTCAGCATACACTACGGATGTGCCAAAAGGCCGTTCGAGCTCGGTGAACGCCCAGTGGCCTGGGGGCGAATCGTACTCGTGCGGCACGGTGAGTCGCTGAGGTTCACGACGGGCGGAATAACGCGCGTCACGTTTGTGAACGCCGCCGAGATATGAGGCGGCAGTGTCTTTGCGAGAACGCTGCTCGCGGACGTTTTCCTCATCCTGCTAGAGCTGAGTCCATCGCCCTTCAAGTTTCTTCATGATCTGCGGCATCGTCGTATATTCCATATCCTCCAGCGGCAGCCGGTGCGGTTCGAACGGCCCATGCTGACGCAATACGTCGGCGGTGCGATTCGCATCCCGCCTCGCCTCATCGTAAGAAGGATCGTCGAACATATCCCGTGGCCCGATCAATCGGCCATTGGCGAGTTGAAACCCGAGACAGGCGACGCGTGGAGGGCCGTCGAACCGGGTCGGAGTCGCCTGTTTCACCGAGACCGGCATGAGCGGACCATAATGCGAGCCTCGCATCCAGCCCTCGATGATCCAAGGATAACGGAACGGATCCAGCACCTCCCCCACCGCCGGAAAGTTCTGCTGCGCACGGACGATCATGACCGGGTCGTCCTTGCCGACATATTTCCCGGCGATCAACGACAGCCGCTCCGTAGAGGTAGCCGCGGCGATGGTCCCGTCCGCCCTCGAATACACCGCTTTCACCGTATACTTGCCCGGCGACCCGATGAACATGAGCATGTCGTACACCTCCTCCGGGCAATCGAAGAAAATTTTTGTGTGCTTGTAGATGTCGTGGACCTCGAAGCGGAACCCCTGATGCAGCGTCGGGGCGATCACCAGGCCGGCGGTCGTGAACGGGTCGGCAAACATCTTATACAGGGGGAGATTCCACGCCCCGGCAGACGTCTTATCCGCCATGAAAATCAGCACCGGGTCGGATTTCCGCTCGACGAACTCCATCTCGGCGACGCCGGGCCCCTGTCCACGCACGTTTCCGCTGAACGCATCAGCTAACAAATCCTGCCCCGCACCATACAGATGAAGCTCCTTGGCCACTGCGGTGCCGGACTCAAACGTCTCCCACGCCACCCGGTGAACCGGTTCATGATCGACGCCGTGGCGATGCGTCATGATCAACTGCAAATCATCCCCACAGGCCGACACGTGATAATCGACCAGCAACCCCTTGCTCTTCGCTACAGCCAGCTTCTCGTTCGCGCAATTCATGAGGGCCGGGTGGATCGCCGAATGCCCGACAAACCCGCCGATGTCCGCCTTGATCACACTCAGCGTGATCTGGCCGCTGTCCTCCGCACGCTGTTCAATCGCCATGGTGCACCCCCAGGTGAAGAAGGGTTCGAGGTCGTCTCCTGGTCACAGAGACACCTGTCCTGACACATCCTCTTTCAGGAATGAGCAAAGGCAATGCCTGGGCAAGGATGGGGCCGGTCCGGCAAATGCGCTGGATTTCCTAGCCGGCTTGACGCCACACACAAGAGGTCCGTGGACAGACGCGACAGTCAGGCAGCGAAATCTGTAGCAGAAGGCAGCAGGCTCATCGATCACGTACCGGCAAGGTCAGATCGTCTTTCTTTTTGATTCTTGCACCGACCTGACACCCGGCGAGACTTCCACCCAAGATTGAACGTTGGCCGCGTTGACCGAGGGTTCACTGAAAAACCACGCCAGCTCTTTGGATTCACCACGGTTGAAGTGGAGCTTCTGCTCGCGGCTCCATTCTCCCTCTGAACTGGACAATCGGGCCCTCACATGGAGGAAGCCCTCCTTGCCCTCATTCTTGATCGTCGTCGTGACACGCACACCCGCGTCCAGGACCTCATCGACGAGACCCACATCCCCGAGTTGCTGCACGTCCACAATGTGGCCAACCGCTTCGCTTGCCGGGCCCCACCCTCCGACATAGGCAAGCCCCAGCACCGCAACAATCGCTCCGAACAGAAAGTTTCCCACCACACACCTCCTGGAATGAACATTCAGACGCGTCCGGCGTTATTCATGTTGGAGGGGCCCAGGTCCATGCGCCTCCGACCCCACGTTCAAAAAATCCAGTGCTGCCAGGATGCTGATCGAGACGATGAGCGCGAGTTCCAACATGACACCCTCCGTTCCGTAATGGGTTATGCCCATGCGGTATGGCAACCCTGGTGCCAGCGGGCTCGCAGGCAAGAGCGATGGAGGCAACGAAAGCGAATCATTTTGAATAATCAGAGGTTAGGCGAAAGAGGCAAGAGAACATGAGGGGCCAGGAGCGAGCGCAACTCTGTTTGACATCCCCGCATGGCGAAGGGACAGGCCGCGCCATGCAGGGAAGAGAACGCCGGAAAAAGGCTGAACGACCCCTAGCGTCGCAGGGCGATGGGAAAGTCTGGAACCGTGTTGGGTTTGGTGGTCGTGGGCGTTTGTTTCCCACCGGTGAGTTGATTGACCCGTTCAGACAGATACAGGTCCAGCATATTGATGCTGATCGTGCCCTTGCCCGTATAGTCAGCCTGGCCGCCCAGGCCTTCCACCAACGCCTTGGTAAAGGCGCCGTTTCCCCAGGCTTGATCTTCCAGCGAATATTGCTTGCCGGTGGAGGAGGCAAAGACCACGGGACCGTTCTCCGCGCTGGCCAGCTCGCTGACCACGACGTTAATGTCTGCCGCGCCTGGCGCCGGCAGTCAGGCCCCTCCCGTTCCAATCGATCGCGAATCTCCGGCGCCACCACATCCCCGCCTTCATGAGTGGAATCACGACGGCCAACGTCTGGAGCAGCAACCGTCTTCGGCCTTCGAATTTATCTTCGGATAAACACAGGATGCGAGCGCCTTGACCCGACTTTCAAACGCTGTCAGCTTCGCAACAAGCCTAAGGACCTGCGTCTCAAGCCAACGCTGGTCAGCGTCTTCTGAGAAAACCTTTGGTGGGTACTTGTATGGTTGGTCAACACCACCGCCAAACTCAGGAACTCTGATTTCTACTGCTCACATGCTCCCTCATGAACCACGAAGTCCGTGAAAGCCGCCATCACATGCACCATGCCGTACAATGAGAAGCCTGTCACCAATCGTGTAGAAGGCATCGTCTTCTCCACATTTGTGTGAGTACGTTCCTCTATGGTGACCCTACTCTCGCTCATCGGACTGAAGACGGATAAGAGTTGCCAGCGCTTCTTGGTAGCGTTCCGGCAGGTTCTTAAACCGTTTCCGACACCCGACCAATGCGGCCTCGGCGGAGGCATAGGTGGCGACGACCTTCTTCAGATGCTCAACATATTCCTTGAGCTTGACCTCTACCAGCCTGGTGAGCCCTGGCTGACCAGCCAAGGTCGATGCTGCCGCCCGCTGGTCGCCTTTCGTTTCAACCATCGCCTGGAAACACATGCCCTTCAACCGTTGCATCACCGTACTGCGATCCCATCCTAACGTGGTGCCGGTCGCCTGTAAGTCGAAGCTATGGTCGCGCAGCACCCGCAATAACGCCTGATCGCTTTTCCTCGGGTCTCCATCCGCTTCTGACGGTAGAGCCGAAGGAACCTCAGTCGTATCGCGTGGAGAGAGAAGCGCCGTTCCGGTCAATCGCAAGTCCTGCTCCAAGATCGTGTGGCCCTCTGCCAGTATCACGACGTTTTCAAGACACCGTTTAAGTTCCCGTACGTTGCCCTTCCAAGGCCAGCCCTCGAGGCGCTCCATCGCCCCTTGTGAAAGGACCATCCTGCTGCGTCCGCTCTTCGCGGTAGCCTCCTCAACAAACGCCATCGCAAGTTCTGCAATATCGTCGTGCCTTTCCCGCAGCGGCGGCAACTGCAGTTCGATACCATGTAACCGATAATACAGATCTTCCCGAAACCACCCTTCCGCAATGCCCCTTAGAAGGTCCCGATTCGTCGCGGCCACAACTCGCACATCGACCGCGACAGCGTTCCGATCTCCAAGACGGGTGACAACCCCTTCCTGCAAGACTCGCAGTAATTTCGCCTGTAGGTCGGGACGAAGATCGCCGATCTCATCAAGAAAAATAGTCCCCTTGTCGGCTTGGATAAAATGTCCCTGGTGATCGTGCACTGCTCCCGTGAATGAACCTCGGAGGTGGCCGAAAAGCTGGCTCTCGAAGAGGTCCGGAGGCACAGCCGCCATGTTCACCGGCACAAACGGGCGTGCAGACCGCGCGCTAAGCCGATGGACGGCCTGAGCAAATAATTCCTTGCCTGTACCGGCTTCGCCGAGTATCAGAATCGGAGTCGAGGTACCTGCCGCTTTTTTCAGATCCTTCCAACAACGCAGCATGGTCGGATCTCTGGTGAGGATACCGAATTGGGCGCATTCCTCCGCCAATGTCTGCAGTTCTCCCTGCGCGACAGGCGAGCGATGCAACTCGGCCGCTTGAATACTTTCTAAACGCGATTCTAGTTGCCTCACCGCTTGCCGGGATTCTGTCGCCTTGCTTTGAGCCACCTTCAAATCTCGCTGCAGGGACTCCAATACGTCGCGCAGTTGCGCCGTTTGGGTTCCTCCCGACAACGCCTCCGCCCGCGCCTGCTCAAGGTCCTCTTCCAATCGCTCGACTCTTGTCTCACGCTCCACCAACCGTTCTTGCCTTCCTGCCAATTCACGGTGGAGCGAGAGGCGCTCATCCTCGAGTTCCCGAATTCGCTCGGCACTCGCCCACCTGGTCCAGCCGAGCGTCAGGCCGGAAGCCCCGACAAGTGCCATCAGGGGGACGACAATCGGCATCACAATTCCGCCAAAGACAAATCCGCCGACCGCGGCAACCACATAGGCAACGCCGGTTGCCATCACGGCGACGAACCCCATCGCGAGCGAAAGTCCAAGCAGGCACCATGAGGCCCACACACCGGTCACCAACACGAGCCCCCACTTCAGCCAGGCAGGACTGCTCCTCAGGGCGTCCTCATTGACGACCGTATTAAATAGGTTGGCGAGAATGAACCCGCCTGGTGCCTTTAATTCGAGTGGCGTTTGCCGCTTGTCCGAACCCAACGCCGCGTGTAGGATCAACACGGCTTTGCCGGCAACCTGTTCGCGAAGTTCCTCCTCACGGCCTTCTTGAATGGCATCCCATACATCCACCAACGGTAGATAGGGAAACGGCCCTTCCTCCCAGCGCCCCGCATACTTGACTAAGATGTCGCCCTGTTCATCCACAGGAATGGAGATGTTGCGTGTGTGGCCGTCAGGAAATGTTGCGCCTTGAAACGTCAGCGAATGACCCTGGCTCAACGTGATCTGCTCCGCCGACACCCGGAGATAGGCAGCCGCCAGCGCCACTCCCATCGAGGGAATCGCTTGCCCATCGGCATTCACAAACGACGGAATACGTCGGTAGACGCCATCGGCATCTGACATTGCCCCGATGTGGCCCACGCCGCGGGCAGCACGAAGGAGACCCGGCAGGGGACCGACTATGTGTTCACCGCGGGGGAGTCTCTCAAGAACTCCAGGTTCAAACGTCGGAACGAATCGCGCCAACTCATTTCGAAGTGGGATGGTTCGCGTCGAGGCCACTCCAGCATGATCCACCAGAAACTCTGGGAGTGGGAATAAGACGTTACCGGCCCGCGTTGCAGCCTCAATCAACGCACGATCGCTACTCGAACCGCCACGCACTTCCGGTGTCATTTCACCAAAATGAAAATCCAAGGCCACGACCTGAGCACCAGCACGATGCAACCCGGAAATCATAGTGGCAAACACCGCACGATCCCAAATCCCCACACCGAATCGAGCATCACTCTCGGCATCACGGCCGATGAGGAGAAGGCGCCCGCTGTCGGGCGTAGCCCGATGCCACTGCGCGCGAAGGTCGAAGGTCTTGGATTCCCAGGATTCAATGAGGTTGGGGGCGACCAATGTGAGCGCAGCAAGAACGGTCGCAACCGTGAGCCCGATGACAAGACTGGTCACCCAAGAACTTTTCATGGTTTCCTGAACAATGAGTGAGAGGGCAAGGCCACTTGCCTAACAGTTCCGCCCAGGATCCGGATGCGCTCCCGGCGCGCCTAACATGTCCGGTGGCTTGCAAGGAGCCGACGGCTTCAGTGGTTTACCGATAGGGTCCAGACTCTCCACCTTCTCCGCCAGCGCCCGGACTGATGCCTCCACCTCTGCGGTCTCAGGCTGGCGCTTCGGTTTTCTCCCAAGCGCTTCGTCCATCTCGTCCCCCGAGGCCTTGGCTCGCTGTCGTGTCGCCGCAAATAGCTTTTCTTCCATGTCTTTGGTTTCTTTATAGAGTGCTTCGATCTCCTTCAATCGCGCGTCATATTCGGCCTTATCGACCAAACCAGCGTTGTAGCGATTACAGAGTTCGACATAGCGCGCGATGGTCCCATGGACGACCTTGTCCCAAGCCACCCCCGTCGTCCGGCTGAAACCGATGGATGGAATGATGTTGAAAATAAACTGGGCGACGGTGAAGGCCGCGGACACATTCATCGATTTGGTCTCGTAGACGGAACAATCGAGTTTCGTGGCAGGCGGCTCGACTGCCACGGCGGCCGTCAACCCTGGACCACTTGCGATCAGCACCGTCAACAGGGCTGCACAACAGGCCTGTCCTTTTCCCCACGCTCGCGCCGACAACCATTTTCGACCTATCGCTTCCATGACTGCTCCTTACCGACGCTTGCGAATTTCGCCCTGCATTTGCTCCATCTGTGTTTCCAGATCTTCGCTGACCTGCGTCAACCCGCGCATCAACCGATCCAAACTGAACGGCCGTACCGGCGGTAGCCCAGGACCAGCTTCCGGCTTCGCCTCAGGTTGATTTTCCAACACCGTCGCCGGTTGCGGCTTGGCACTCGACTGAGTGCGCCCGGAGCCGGCATCATTGCGCGGCGGAACTTTCTCGGCTTCGGTTGATGGCGTGGGGTCTTTTCTCACCTCACCAGGCGGTGGAGAAGATTTCGCATAGGCCACCTGCACGCCCTGCTTCGCCAACCAGTCTTTGGCCACACTCGACTTCACCGCGAAGCTGATGCTCGTGATAGCCAAGCCGTCTTTCGCCTTTCGCGCCATGGACGTATTGACACCGATTTGTTGCCCATGTTCATCGATGAGTGGACCCCCGGAGTTGCCGCGATTAAGCCCCGTTTCTGTCTGGAAGACATGCTTCCCCGGCACATTGGTGAAATTCTCCCATTCCGCACTGATCACTCCGGTCGTCAAACTCCAGAGGCCCCCTTGCTCAGGGTGCCCGATCGCAAGGACACGCGACCCAATGGCGATGACTCCAGGATCGCCCATCGGCAGGACCGGAAGCGTGGAAGCGGATCCCTCCACTTTCAACAAGGCGAGATCCAATTCCGGATCATGGGCCACCAAGGTCGCCTGCAATCGACGGGTGAGGTCGTTCTTGTCGTTCCCCGTGACCCGATCGGGTCGCAAAAAAACCCACAGCTTCTGATAGGGAGCCTTGGCCTCTCTGTCGAAAATCACATGCGAATTCGTTAGGACAAGACCGGATGGATCGATGATGGACCCGGTTCCGGACATTGCACCGTCCTCCGAACTGGCGACGACCAACACCACCGCCGGAGCGGCGCTGGCATAAATTTGAGCCGGCGTGGAGGCCCCGACCGGAGCGGCAAGACACAGAATGAATCCAACCATCACCCACAAGACACCGGGATGGGTCAGAAGAGCTATGCCCTTGTCGTGTTTCATGCTGCACTCGTCCATCATGTTCTTCTCCATTGCCGGGTGGCCCCCCAGGAGGGAAGTCCCCCCGTTCCTCACAACACCTCGAATTCGATCTCTTTGATGCTTCGCGCTCCCTGTGTATCCGCCACACTGATGCGCACGATGTGTTTCCCCGCCGGAATTTTCGCTCCTTTGATTTGAATGCCCTCCGCTGTGGCATAGTCTCGGAGCCGGTCGGTGATGTCGAATGGGAACAACTTCACCACGGTCACTTTCAGGCTACTTACATCGACCGTGCCTGTTTTCGGCACAAAGTTGATCTGAATTTCGACCGGACCCTCCCCTTTCCCGCCGGCGTCGGGCTTGAGGATTTCGATGGTCGGCCCAAGGTTGCTTTCCTGCTTCCCCACATCGAGAAGTGTCCCCCCAGGCGCCTCAGCCCGAGGCGCCAACGCCGCCTCCTGTGGTGTGATGAGCCACTCGTCCGTCGATGACGTCGCCTCCACAGCTCCGACACAGACCAGCCCGATGGACAGTACAACCCCAGCCACTCTCATTCGCATGCTGACAGAAGCACTTGGATTCATCTGTGTCATGATGTTCTCCATTCGACTCATAGTGGAGATATGTTCATCCACGCGGATAGAGACGCCTGTTTTTCCGCGCTCTATCCGCTTGCATCCCGTTCTACCCTGCGCCCCTTTGCGGGCTAGCGAACTAACCGGCTCCTCACAGACACCCATCAGTCGCGACCAGCCGTCTGATACATTTCGAGGCATCACGTTACGCGGTCATGGCCGAGACGTATTAACTGCGCTTCCGTCGATCAAGTTCCTGATTCAGTTCCTCATGAGCTTTGTCCGCATTTTTCCTCACGAACTCTCGCATGTTGGCATCCAATTCTTTGAACTGTCCGCTGGCCGCGGCATAGCTTTTCATGATCTCCATAAATTGTTCGATATCGAGCCGCGCCAAGGCATAGGCTTCATTTCGCTGCGGATTTTCCCAATACTGCACAATCTGCGCGCCGACCAGGGTCGCTTCTGTCACCTGTTTGAACGTGTCCTGAATATGCTGCTCCACACTCGTCTTATCCATGCTGCCTGCGGTCGTTTCAGCCAGGTATTGCTTCTGGAGCCCCGCGACATAGACCTGTAAGGTTGCCGCAAGGTCATTCCGAGATTGGCCTTCCGCCGCCTTCCGACGCAACGCCGGGTTATAGACGCCCGCACTGTTGCCGACCCCATACAACACCCGACGCTCGCCGCTGAACGCCGCCCCCTTCTCGGTCACCCACTTCGGCAGATCCTTGACCTCTTGAATCGGCGTATCCGTCCTGGCCAGAGGGCCACCTTGCTGGGGCTTTTGGCCCGCACATCCCACAACCAAAGTTGCCATCGCGAGTGTCCCCGTAATCACTACCGTCTGTAATCGCGTCATGTTTCGACTCCTCCTGTAAGAATGATTGCCCATCTCCGACTCCCTTCGTCTCTGATCACTCCAGATCGTGATGCAGGAACTTCTGAGCAACGTTCGTTCCTGCGCCATTTATCACGCTAACGCTCTGATTGATAAGCGAATTCATGCATCCACCGACTCGAAACCCCGCTCGACCAAAACTTCGCTCCCCGCACAATTCGGGGATCATTCCGCTGTCGCGTGGGGGAATTCCTGGTTTCTGCCACGTGTCACTCCCTCCGCGCTAGGGCGCGGCGATGGTCGGCGCACTGATCCGATTCACGAACAGGTCATCATAGGGTTGGCTTTCCTTATCCAGCACATTGGATTCACTTGCGAGCAGCGCAAGATTCGGTTTCAGCAGCGAGAGGTTCACGACAATGCGCTTCATACGTGCAACTGCAGGATCGCCGCCCATACTGGCGATCTGCCTCAATTCTTGCCCGACTCTCGGGATCGCCCTCGGCAGATGCACTCCAACAATGACCGAGAGGAAGCGCGTTCCCCCTAGCAGCCCCTGTGCGGTGTCAACCACGGCTTGGACATTGATGGCCAATGCCCGTTGTTCGACGGTGAAGGCGCCGGCTTGGTTCTTGATTTGCCCCAAAGCGATGCTTAATTGCTGTAAAGACACCTGGTACGCGCTGACCGCTTCGTCATATTCTTTCTTCTCCGCCTCGAACTGCGTTTCCAACTCCTGAAGGTCTTTGCCTGATGCACCATCATTTCCCTTTTGTACGGCTTCTTCTGCCGTCGACGGATTTCCGAACGATTGGCCTTTGAGCTGGCGAATTCTTTGGGCAGACTCCTCCACATCCCGATAGGCCCGTTCACACGTTTCCTCTCCCTGTAACACCGCCGCTCGAAATTCCTGAAGGTCCTCGCGATTCTCCGCCAGCGCCAATACCGCCTCCATCACATTGGGATGGAACTCGGCTGCCTTTCCATCGAACTGAGCACTAAAAATTTCCCGTTTCGGGATGAAGCCTGGATGATAGTGAAGCAGGCGAAAGAAATTCTTGTCGAACATGGGGTCGTACCCCTTCCCGAGGACCTTCTCTCCGATCGCATGCACATCGTCCTCGGCCGGGGCCTTCGAACGATAACTTCGCTCGTAATAGAGATCTGGTGGTGAGGTAAACAGCCGTCGTTGCAACTCCAGCGCACGGCCTGTCCAGGGCGATGGCTGGAACCCACGAGCCGACGCATACACGACTCGCTGCTGATAGGTTTCTTGGAAGGCGCGATTAAAATTTTCCGCGTTCAAGGTAAGCGTCCCCTTCATCTCCTGCGGCCACAATGATCCGGCAGACAAGGGCAGCCCTTGAAGCATGAGTTCCCCCAACTCGATCAATCGGGCTGCGGTATTGACTCTCTCCAGAGACGCTTCCACGGTAGGCGTCTCCTGACTCGCGGTCCAGGCCTCATGCCAGCAGGGCATTCCACATTTATGCACCTGCCAAGGTTTCATATCCATAAACATCCTGGTGCTTTCACAGCCCACCACAGTACTCATGAGGCCAAGTGCCAACACTCCTGATGACCCGATTCTTCTGATTCGTCCCCATTTGGCTCGCATCATTCTTCCTCCGTGTTATGTGGAAGCCGCCAGAGACAACGGCGCCCTCAATCCATCATTTCCAAGTCCTTTTTCATGGTCAGTTGCACCTTGTTTCGACAGTCTTCAGCCGCTGCGCGATCGATCGTTTGCACCTCCGCCCTGGCTTCGGCTCTGGCTTTGCATCGAACGTCGAAGGACGACACCTCTCGATCCTGAAAGCGTAGTCTTCCTGTCACACGAAAGTTGCGCTGACGAAATTGCCTATCGCCCGATAGCTGCTCCTTTTCCAGTGATACCGTCATCGCCCCGAAGATCGTGTTGGCGCGAGTTTGGCACTCAGCCTTGGTACTGTCGGCCGCGCACACTTCCAACCGCGCGTCGACCGGTACGACAATGAGATCCTCGCGGAGCACCTTCTCGAGATGCCCCACGAGCAGGCCCGCCATCTCGATGGAGGGAGGAGACAGGTTGAACATCATGACCCGCCGGAACTCAACTTTATCCGGCGATAACGTCAGCAACACCCAGACCATGCAGCTACCGCGATCGAGCCATCGTTGCTGGACCCTTGCCCCTTTGAGCGTTTGTTTGGTTTTTAGTTCTGTCTTTTGGCGAATTTGTGTTTGTTCTTCTTCTCCACACTGTCCTTCGCAGAGATTGTGGGTCAACTCATCAAAAATCTTCACGCTGATTTCGGAAGCAAGACTGCTCCGAGCACCATCCTCCGCCGCACGAATCTGTTTTTCAGGACTCTCACTCGGACCGGCCTGCCCCACCCCGACATAGTCTGGCGTGTCCGGACGGATGGTTATCCATGGAGGCCTCGGACTCTCGGGAAGAAACTCGCATTTGCCCGCACCGGTCTCGTTCCTTTCCACAACAAGATCCGCCCGACTGGCCGATCCACCAGCCGTCGTCTGGCATCCGGCCAACACACCGCATACCACAAGCACGATCACGCCTTTCAGCGCGCTGATAGAACGATCCAACCATAGAAGAGAGCCCATCGGCCCGTATGACGTTCGTAATATAGGCATCATCTCTCACTCCGGATTCTTCTTGAGATCCTCAATGCTCTTCTGGTTTTGCATTCCCCGATCCACGCGTGCGAGGGCTTCGACATACAGATCAGACCGTTTCAGATCGATGGCTTTCCGAAGATCATTCAGCGCCAGTTTGAACTGGCCGGTGACTTCATACGCAATCGCCCGGTTGTACCAAGCGCGATGTTCAGAGGGCTTCTCCTTCACCTGTTTGCCGAAGCTCTCGACGGCCAGTGCCCAATTGCCGGCTCCGGCAGCCGTCACCCCAGAGTCGTTGTCTCCGTCGACGGGAAGAAACATGCGGATTTCTGTCCGTTTCACTGGAAGGATGGCCTTCGCTGTGCGATTCATGACACGGTCGATCAAGACGTCGCGGACTTCGTTCGGAGGGGCGCCTGGCCTGTTGGTGTGTTCACTCACTACTTCCTGATGAATTTGGTTCCCCATGTACCAGGCCGACACGTCGGCATTCAGCGTACCGGAACCCAGACTAAGTGCGCAGGTCGTCACGCTTCCCTTGATCGTGAGCGTCTCCTCCGGTTCTGAAAGGCCAGGAACGGCAACCGTATATACTCCCGACTCAGTTACCTTCGTGATGAGTTTTGGCTTCAGTGGCTTCGCACACTCCACAGAACCTTGAAATTCTTCAACGTCTATATCCTTCACCTTCACGGGGATCTGAACTTTTGGCGGATGCATCACCTTCACCAACAACTGCTTTCCCTGACAGGCCGTCAACAGAAGCGCCAACCCAACCATTCCAATGACAGCCGGAATGGCACGGCTGATACCAGCCAGTGTTCCCTTCTGCTTTTTCACCGGCCCTGACCCTATGGACATCGTTTCCTCCTTTCCACGTTTCCTACGTGCGTTCAACGCACCACCGGCATACAGACAAGTGTGTACACAGTGCCTGGTTCGCCAACTTGGTGTTCCTTGCTGGTCTGAACCCATTGTTCGCGGACCTGAGCCTGCCTCAGCACCACATCGCTCCCAAAGCCTGCTGTTTCATCCAGCCTGGTCTCGACGCTTCGACCGTCCCCCTCACTCCTGAGCACCAAGTCTGTCTTGATCCGGACTTCGACGGCTCGCGACAACTCGGCCATGGCCGACGCCTGACTTCTGGCGCGAGCATCCTCCTGGTAGTACGTAGGCCCGCTGATGCCGATCGCACAGATCTCTTGACTGGAGACGGGAACAGCACTCAGCCACATCGGCACCTTCTGTTCAGCTGCGCATCCCGCCAGCCACAGGAGGAACGTCACCACCATAACCCGCATAGCCGTCCTTCCAGGCAGACCAGATTGGCCTCCCGTCGCTGGCATAACGTCGGATGTCCTGCTTCGAATTCGGTCTACTGTCGAAAATCTGCGGAAACGCCCGAACAGGTCACTCGATACACGAGCAGAACAACCAGCAAGGTCCATTCCCTAGTGACCGGCGCGTGGAAATTGAGTGTATTACGCATATATATGGTCCATCGCCCAGCGTCTCGTGTGGACGCTGGCAGTTCACGCCCCGCAGCGTGCGGGGAACATCCCCGCATGACTCTTGGAAACGACGCAAACAGCCTCGGCGGGAGTGATTGCCGAAGACGCCTGCTCGGTAGCGGACGAACGGCTGAATCACATAGGCGTGTGGTGCAATCGGCGATGAGAAAGGGGAAGAATAGGCAGTCCATCGATCAATCAATTACAATTTTAGACCTACGTAGTCTCCGAAAGTCGGGCGGGATAATACGCCGGGAACCCTGAGAACTCAAGGCCTTGGAGCCAGCCACCACATATTTCTTCGACAATTATTTTCGTGCGTTGTCAGATTTCAGGTAAGGCGGGAGGATGCGGGAGAGGGTGATAAGAAATACAACCATTACGCAACATACTGATAAGCCGTGAGTGATCGATCAGAGGCTGACTTGAGATTCCTCCTTACATGGAACCCTGCATTGATCCAAGAATCGTCTCTGGGGTGGAGTGCACTGCTGCATCCACAGCACGTTCGCACAACCATTGAGACGCGAAAATGCAACCAATCTTTCGCGGTTACCAAAGTCCCTCGAGGACCCGGTCTCATGAAAAACGTACATAAAAAAGCCGTTCCGGCCTTCGTTTCGTCAGAAGGCCGGAACGGCTTTTTCGGATACGGCGGTGACTCTTTCTACAACCTGACTGTCACCATGCCACCGGATACATTTTTCTCCACACTACGAACACCCGCTGGTCTCGCCGCAGGTCATGCACTTGAGGCATGTCCCGTTGCGCACGAGCGTGAACTGTTTGCAATTCTGGCACGGGTCGCCCTCGTAGCCCTTCTCCCTCGCTTCCTGTCTCACGGAGGTCACGGTCAATGTCTCCCGCTTCAATTCCAATTTGTGGGCGACACTGCCATTGCCGGCTCTCTGAGTGTGACCATTGCCGCCGTTCATCCCATTCCGTCGAACAGGCAAATGTTCGGTGAGGATCGAGGCTTTCTTCAGCGCCGTCATGTCGACCTCTTCCTCGTCACATTCGGGATCCTGATCATCCTTCTTCATCGAGTCCATCCGTAGGTCGTCTTCTTGAACCTGCGCGAGATCCTTCCGCTCGAGGTAGGTGATCGCCAGTTCACGGAAAATGTAGTCGATGATCGAGGTGGCCATCTTAATGCGATCGTTCAGTTTCACCGGCCCGTTCGGCTCGAATCGGGTAAAGACGAAGGCTTCGACGAATTCCTCCAACGGCACACCGTGCTGCAGGCCGAGCGAAATGGCGATAGCGAAATTGTTCATCAAGCTGCGGAAGGCGGCGCCCTCCTTGTGCATGTCGAGGAAAATTTCGCCGAGCGTCCCGTCTTCATACTCACCGGTACGGAGATACAACTTGTGTCCGCCGATGATGGCCTTCTGCGTATACCCGCCGCGGCGCGCCGGAAGAGACCGGCGTTTGTGGAGGTACCGGACCAATACCCGTTCGGCGACTTTTTCCGCCACCTGTGCGACACTGGGCATGGCTTCCGTAGCCTTCCCGCTGTCGGACGACGCGTTCAACGGCTGGCTCAACTTTGATCCGTCGCGATAGAGCGCCACCGCCTTCACCATGCTCTTCCAGGCAAAGAGATACGCCGCTTTGACATCCTCCAACGTGGCGTCGGAGGGCATGTTGATGGTCTTGCTGATCGCACCGCTGATGAAGGGCTGAGCCGCCGCCATCATGCGAATGTGCGCATCGACCGCAATGTAGCGCTGCCCGATCCTGCCGCAACGATTGGCGCAATCAAAGATAGGCAGATGTTCGAGCTTGAGGTGCGGCGCACCTTCCACCGTCATCGTGCCGCAGCAATAGTCGTTTGCCGCCGACACGTCTTCCTGCGTGAAGCCCAGGGCCTTCAGCATGTTGAAAGCCGGATCCGCCAGCTGCGCCTCAGTAAAATTCAGGTTCTGGCGGCTAAATTCCTCGCCCAACGTATACTTGTTGAACGCGAATTGAATTTCGAACGCCTGTGCCAACGACCCTTCCAGCCGTTCCAAGGCCGCATCGTCGAATCCCTTTTGCCGCAACACCTCGTGGTTAATGAAGGGCGCGCCCTTGAGGGTTTGATGCCCCGCGCAATAGGCCACGATGTCCCGGATCTGGGCCTCGGTATACCCGAGGGCCTGCAGCGCCGGCGGCAGGCTCTGGTTGATGATCTTGAAGTAGCCGCCGCCCGCCAGTTTCTTAAACTTCACGAGGGCGAAATCCGGCTCGATCCCGGTGGTATCGCAATCCATGACCAGACCGATGGTTCCCGTCGGCGCAATGACGGTCACCTGCGCATTCCGGAATCCATAGGCCGTCCCCAGTTCCAAGGCGCGATCCCAGGCGCGTCTGGCCGCCAGCAACATGGCAGGCGGACAATGCTCCGGCTGAATCGACGTCGGCAGAATCGTGAGCCCCTCGTACTCTGCCTGCGGGGCGCTGTACGCAGCCCGCCGATGATTTCGCATCACACGCAACATCGATTCACGGTTCCGGCTGTAACAAGGGAACGGACCGATCTCCGCCGCCATTTCCGCCGAAGTCGCATAGGACTCGCCGGTCATGATGGCCGTGATCGCGCCGCAAATCGACGTTGCCTTCGGGGAATCGTACGGAATGCTTTGCTTCATGAGGATGGTGCCGAGGTTGGCATAGCCCAATCCGAGCGTCCGATAATCGTAACTCTTCTGCGCGATCGCGCGGCTGGGAAACGACGCCATCAGCACGCTGATCTCCAGCGCCACGGTCCACAAGCGAACGGCGTGGCGGAACGAGTCCAGATCGAACTCCCCTTCCTCGTTGAAGAACTTCGCCAGGTTCAACGACGCCAGGTTGCAGGCCGTATCGTCCAGGAACATGTACTCCGAACAGGGATTGGAGGCGTTGATCCGACCGTCTTCCGGGCAGGTGTGCCACTCGTTGATCGTCGTATCGTACTGGGTCCCGGGATCCGCACAAATCCAGGCAGCCCAGGCAATTTTGTCCCACAGGTCGCGCGCCTTGAGCGTCTTACTGACCTTGCCGTCGATCCGGCGGCGCAGTTCCCACTCGCCGTCCCGCTCCAAGGCGTCGAAAAACGCGTTCGGAATGCGGACGCTGTTGTTGGAGTTCTGTCCCGACACGGTCTGGTAGGCCTTGCCGTCCCAGTTCGTGTCGTACTCGTGGAACACGAAATGGGTATAGCCCTGCTTCGCGTAGTCAAACATCCGGTGGATGTACGCTTCGGGCACCATGTCGCGCCGGGCCGCCGTCACGGCCTCGCGCAACCCTTGGTTCTTCTTCATGTCGAGTTCGAGATGCGCCGCCCCCTGCGCATCCGTGGATTGGCAGGCCTGGAGCACGGCATTCAGCCGTTGCGCACAAATCTTGGAACCGGTCACCATGGCGGCGACCTTTTGCTCTTCGATGACTTTCCAATCAATGAACTCTTCGATGTCGGGATGGTCGAGATCCAGGCAGACCATCTTGGCCGCGCGCCTCGTCGTCCCGCCTGACTTAATGGCCCCGGCGGCACGATCGCCGATTTTCAAGAAGGACATGAGCCCGGAAGAGCGCCCGCCGCCCGACAGGGATTCGCCGTCGCCGCGCAGGCGCGAGAAATTGGTGCCGGTGCCGGATCCATACTTGAACAGCCGCGCCTCACGCACCCACAGGTCCATGATGCCGTTCTCATTGACGAGATCGTCTTCGATCGATTGAATGAAACAGGCGTGCGGCTGCGGATGTTCAAAGGCGTTTGTCGCCCGCACCACTTCCCCCAACTTAGGCTCGACATAGAAGTGGCCTTGCGCCGGTCCCGATAGCCCATAGGCATAATGCAGCCCGGTGTTGAACCACTGGGGGCTGTTGGGCGCAGCCATCTGATGGGCCAGCATGTAGCACATTTCATCGTGGAAGGCGGTGGCGTCTTCCGGCGTCTTGAAGTAGCCGTGATTTTTCCCCCAGAAGGTCCAGCAACCGGCCAGCCGCTCGAACACCTGCCGGGCATCGCGCTCGCCGCCCAGCACGGGTTTGCCTGCGGCATCCACCACCGGCGTGCCGTCCTCATGCACTTGCGGGACCCCGGCCTTCCGGAAATATTTCTGGGCCAGAATATCGATCGCGAGTTGCGTCCAATGTTCCGGAATATCGATATGCTCCAACTTGAACACGGTCGATCCGTCTGGATTCCGGATCTCCGAGGAACGTTGTACGAACGCAAGACCCTCATAGGGGCTCTGCCCACGCTTGGTGAATCTTCGTTCAATCCTCACTGGTTCCTCCTTAACAGATGCCTAACGTTCGGTGCAGGGGCCGGGCGGCATGTGGTGTATTGGGTGTGACTGGAAAAGAGGCTTGCCCATCAGGGTCGATCTCTTCAGCAAACTCGCACTCAACTGCTATGCCTACTAGATATAGTGATCCCATTTTTTTGTCAAACAAAATGTTGTGGCACACCTGTGAGTAATGGGGATAAGCTGGTGATAGCGTGGCCGCTAGAATTGATGCAGGTTTTCTTCATTTTCCGACCAGTTATCCACAGCAAGTCAGGGGCTGTGGAGGAGGGGTTTTCACCGCGAGGCGAGAAATTTCATGGCACAGGTTAAAAGGCGAGCCGACCGACCCTCAAGGTCGCCTCTTCCACCCCTCGTAACGGGACAAATTGACCGGCCACGCCCAGCACCAACACCGGTTGATCCAGTACGTTGGTTTCAAAGAGACTCAGCAAACCCCAGTTGTTTCGCGTCGTGTTCGGCCGTACGACGCCTTCTACCAGTTTGGGGCCTTGCGCGCGGAAGATGGCCTTGATCAGGTCACGATCGCGGCGCGGCCCAGACTGGTCCATCTTCTCGATCTCGGCAGTCAGGCGGGCTTCGACGAATTGCACATAGGCCTCCATCGTCGGATTGGTCGCCGCCAACCACACGGCAATCATCAAGCTCGCCACCACACCGGTCAACGTCAGGTTACTCATTCCCGTGCGTTATCTGGGTCCATTGCGCATGATCGGAGCAGCGTCCGGATGGTTTGACAAATACACCGGCTCTGTTTAGCTTACGCCCGATTTCCACGGAATGGAATCCCGAGGCGTGTGGTGCCGTCGGTTCGACGACAACGGAAGGAGTGCCTATGTTTGTGTGGAGTAAACGCCTCGTCACGGGTCTGTTAGCTGGATTCGTCCTGCTCATCGGCCTATTTCTGATTCAGGGAGAGGCGGAATCGATCAGCGGCCTGAAGATCCATACTACCCGCTGGATGGCCGTGAACTATATCGGCCTGCTCATCTGGGTGTTCGTCTGGATGTTCGATCAAGCCCGGGTACGCGGGAAAAATGTCCTGTTGTGGCTGGTACCGTTCGCTCTGGCGCCGTTGCCGACCTTGATGCTGTTTGTGCTGTTTTTGCAGCGTAAGGTGAAATAGCAGCAGCTGATGCTGAAACAGGCCGCCAACGACGTCCGCGCTTCATTCAGACGCTCAACGTAACCCAAGGGCACGCCTCCCCCCTTCATGTCCTGCGCCCTTGCCGGACAGCCTGGTTGAGCATCCTGACCAAGGCTGACGGAAAACGTGTTTCGTGACCGACTAACAAGACACCTCAGCCTCACCCCTCCCCACATTCGCCTCGGCATGATCCGCCACCGGCTTGCGCAGGTACCACAACAGCCAGAGGCCCGGCAATGCGGCCAGGAAGGTGACAAAGAAAAACGGTCCCCACCCGGCCACCCCCACCAGCTTCGCCGCAGGCCAGCCGAGAAAGACACGGCCGAGCGCTTCGACCGAAGACAGCAACGCAAACTGGGTCGCCGTGTAGCGATGGTTACAGAGCGACATGACCAGCGCCACGAACGCCGCAGTGCCCATGCCGCCGGTGAGATTTTCGACTCCGACGGCCACCGCCATCACAGGGTAACTCTTCCCCACCCAGGCCAGCCATAAGAACGACAGGTTTGAGAGCGCCTGCAGGACCCCAAAGAGAAACAGCGCCCGGAAGAGTCCCATACGCGGCAACAGACCACCGCCGATGAATGCGCCAAGAATGGTCGCGCCGATCCCAAAGGCACGGACCACCCCGATATCCTCCGACGAGAATTGCATGCCGCGCAGGAGAAACGATGTCGTGAGTGCACCGGCAAAGGCATCGCCGAGTTTATAGAGCACGATCAGCGCCAATAACGCCACCGCCATCGGACGGGAGAGGAATTCCGTCAACGGCCCCCACACCGCCTCCGCCATGGATTTCGGCGCGGCCTGCGCATCTTCCGGCTCAGGGCTCAGGAAAATGGTGAGGACTCCCAACGCCATCAGACCGGCCATGCACAAATACGCCACCGACCAGCCCATGCGGGATGCGAGGATCAGCGCCAGAGACCCGGATGCGATCATCGCGATCCGGTACCCCATCACCCACGTGGCAGCACCCAACCCCCGCTCCTCCGGTTTCAACACATCGGTCCGATAGGCGTCGTACACAATGTCTTGCGAAGCGGAAAGGAAGGCGACCCCCAACGCCAACACGGCGAAGATCTGCGCCCCGCTGGAAGGCCCGATCATCGCCATGAGCGCCAGCGCGAGAGCCAGACCGGTCTGGGTCACGACCATCCACCCGCGACGGCGCCCAAGCCACGGCGGCACGATCCGGTCCATCACCGGAGCCCAGAGGAACTTCAACGTATAGGGAAGTCCTACGTAGGCGAAGAGGCCGATCGTGGTCAGGTCCAAACCCGCTTCGGTCAACCAGGCTTGCAACGTCGCGCCGGTCAGGGCAAGCGGCAGCCCGGAGGCAAAGCCCAGGGGCAGCATGATGCCGAGGCGAGGTGTCAGCAGTGTATAAATGGAAGAGTGGTTCATGGAATGCACGTCAATCGTATCGATGGGCAGCATACCACTGCCGGAGGCTCTTGCGGGATCAGAATCGTGAATCGCTCTGAATCGACCCGAACGCTCGAGACCGGCACATGCGACGCCGCACAAACCGGACAACAGAAGAACGTGCACTCCTCCCTCCAGCGAAATTCCTCCGGCGTGAATCAGGGGAGGCTTTTATCGAACTGAACTGGTATAAGTAGCCAAAGGGAGAGGGATGAGATGAACGTGACCAACTTAGGCCTCTCATGGAACTCCCGCTACTTCGAACTGTCGCCGACGGAAATGGCGCTGGCCGCAGTGGCGGCGCTCCTGGTGGGCGGAGCTGTCCTGTATGTCCTCCTCAAGGTGCTCCGCAGCAAACCCGTCAAGATGCTCGGTATGGCCCTGCTGCTCGCCACAGTTGCACTGATCGGTTGGCTGGCGATCGATCGGCATCAGCAAGACGAACGCACGCGCGTTGCTGAAATCTGGAGTCGCACTTTCGAAAACACTGCGATCAAAGATTTCGAATCCTGCGTGGCCAATCGCACCCCGCGCAGCCCAGGCCCTCAGTATCGCGTGGAAGTCGTGACGGAATGCGGTGATGTCGCCAAGGCGATCAAGGAGGGGCTGGAGGCCCGTTGAACTGACCCGGCTTCCGGCAAGGTCACGTCAGACACTCGATCCCCGCACTATCGTGGCTCAGGATTGGTCCTAAGGTAGATGAACCAATAGACCAGCGCGACCAGGACCGTCCCCCCGATGATGTTGCCCAGGGTGACCAGCGCCAGATTGCTCAGCGCGTCCAGGATCGAGAAGGACGCCGAGCGTCCCGCAGTCAACGCAAACCCCAGCGGCAGGAAAAACATGTTCGCCACGGAATGCTCAAACCCGCAGGCCACGAACGCGCTGATAGGAAATAGGATGGCGAGCACTTTATCCGCCACCGTCCGCGCCCCCATGCACAGCCACACGGCGAGGCACACCAATACGTTGCACAAGATCCCCCGGGCAAACGCCGCCAGCGGATCGAGCGCGACCTTGCCGCGTGCGATGCGCACCATGGTCTCGCCGACCGCTCCGTCCCCCAACGTGTGCACCCCGGCGAGGAGCACCAACACCGCCGTTCCACCGGCGCCCAACAGATTCCCGAGATAGACCCATACCCAATTACGCACGACCTGCCGCGTCTGGACGCATCGGGCAGCCCAAGCCATCGCAATCAGATTGTTTCCCGTAAAGAGTTCCGCCCCGCCGACCACCACAAGAATCAGCCCCAAACTGAACGTCATCCCGCCGACCAGGCGCAGCACCCCGAACGGCAGCGCCGGGCTCTCGTTCCCCACCGTGATCGTGACCGTATAAAACAAAGCGCCCAGGGAAATGAACGCGCCGGCGAGCACGGCCAGCGCGACCATCGTCGGCACCGCCGTGTTCACCTTCGCCAGGCCGAGCTGACACACGCGCGCTGCGATCTCCGGCGGCGGATAAGCATCGGCAATGGACCCGGAGGCGGGAGTGACAGGCTCCGTCGTCACGTGATCAACATCACATGTATGGGAGGAGCAGGCGCAGCGGACGGCGTCACTTTTTCCACCCTCACCGTCGAGACTTTATACTCGGGACACTTGGAACTTTCATCGGCGCTGGAGGACAGCAACACGTTCACATCCGTGTCGGGAAAGTGAAAACTCGTGAACAGTTCGCCCGGCTGCACACGGTCGCTCACCACAATGGGCAACCGTGCCTCCCCGCGAGCGCTGATGAGCCGGACCAGTTCGCCGTCGCGGAGCGCCAACCGAGCCGCGTCGCCGGCATGCACCTCCAACACATCGGTATCGACGACCTGCATGATGTCGGTGCGCCTGGTCTGCGCGCCACAATTGTAATGCTGCAAGATGCGGCCGGTGATCAGCACCAGCGGGTAGGATTCGCTGGGCGCCTCGCCGGGCGGGAGATACTCCACCGGAATAAACCGTGCTCTCCCCTTCGGAAACGACTGTTCGTGCATCAACGAAGTGCCCGGATGTGCGGTCGAAGGCACGGGCCACTGCAATCCCTCCGGCATGTCAAGCCGATCGTACGAGACCCCCGCAAATAACGGTGCGAGTTGCGCAATCTCATCCATGATGGCCGAGGGGTGGGAGTACTGCATCGCATACCCCATCCGCGCGGACACTTCGCAAACCACCTGCCAGTCCGGCAGCACGCCGGTCGGCGGCTCCACCGCTTTCCTGATACGCTGGATACGTCGTTCGAGATTTGTAAAAGTCCCGTCCTTTTCCAGAAATGAGGCGCCGGGGATGACGAGATGCGCCAGTTTGGCCGTCTCGCTGAGGAAGAGATCCTGGACGATGAGGAACTCCAGACTCTTCAGCGCCGCATGGACCTTCTTCAGATTTGGATCGGTCTGAGCGACGTCATACCCGACGATCCAGAGCGTCTTGAGCCGACCAGCGAGCGCCGCGTCCCACATGTCGGGAGTTTTCATCCCCTTCGCCGTCGGCAACGGGCGACCGGTCACGGCCAGATGTGCGGCGCCAAGGGTGGAATCAGTCAGCGGCTGATACCCGGCAAAGAAGGTCGGTAAACAACCGACATCCGATGCGCCCTGTACATTGTTTTGCCCACGCAACGGATTGATCCCGGTGCCGGGTTTTCCGATGTTCCCGGTCGCGAGGGCAAGGTCCACCAGGGCCATCACCCCGTGGCTGCCCCAACGATGTTCGGTCATGCCCAACCCGTGCACCGCCATCGAGCCACCGCTGCGAGCGTATCGTCGCGCCGCCTCGGTGATGAGAGGCACCGGCACGCCGGTCGCGTTCGACGTCACTTCAGGCGTGCAGTCCTTCACCAGTGCCAACCAGTCATCGAAGCCTTCCGTCCGGTCACGCACGAACACCGCGTCGGTGAGATGTTCTTTGGCAATGACATGCCCCATACCGTTCAACAATGCGACGTTGGTCCCCGGGTGCAGTTGCAGATGCAGATCAGCGAGCCGAGCCAGTTCCGTGCGGCGTGGGTCGATGACGATCAACGGCACTCCATTGCGCGCCGCCCGTTTGATACGCGCGCCCAACACCGGATGGGATTCAGTGGGATTTGCACCGACCACGAGGATCAGCTTCGCCAAGTCCAGATCGTGGATCGAATTGGTCGCGGCCGACGCGCCGAGAGTTTCCATCATCCCGGTCACGGTCGCGCTGTGACAGACCCGCGCGCAGTTGTCGATGTGATTGGTGCCGATCACGCACCGCATGAACTTGCCGAATAGATAGTTTTCTTCGTTCGTGCCGCGGCTCGATGAAATCGTGGCCAACGCATCCGAACCATGGGCGGCCTTGATCCTGCTCCATTCCTCAGCGATCCGATCGAGGGCGGCAGACCAGGAAATTTCAACCCACTGCGTTCCCTGCCGGAGTAAGGGTACACGTAACCGATCCGGCGCGTAGTTGTAGGTCCAGCCAAATCGTCCCTTCATACAGGCATGGCCGTGATTGGAGGGGCCGTCGTCTGCCGGCACCATGCACACCACTCGCTCATGCCGTACGCCGGCCTCAAAACTACAACCGACGCCGCAATAGGCGCAGGTCGTCCGGACGGAATGCATCGGCGGGCCTTCCTCCAGTACGGATTTTTCGATCAAGGCTCCCGTCGGACATTCCTTCACGCAAGCCCCGCAGGAGACACAGTTGGAGGAGGCAAACCCGGCCGACTCTCCGGTCAGCGCCGAGCCGCCTGCCGTCGGTCTGCTTTCAAACCCCCGGTGCAGCATCGTCAGCGCATGGGTGCCTTGTATGTCATCGCAGGCTCGCACACAGCGGGCGCAGGAGATACAGACGGCATTGTCGAACAGGAAGAAGGGATTTGAGCGATCGACCGTCTGCGCCCTGGTGGCCGGCTGTTGGTACCGGACGTGACGAAGACCCAGCGATTGCGCCAATCGTTGCAACGGCTCCGGCGCCAGATCTCCCGACGGTTGCTCTGATAGGTAAAGTTCGAGGAGGTGTTTTCGCAGCCGTCGCACACGGTCGCTCTCGGTATGGACGACCATCCCCTCACGCACCGGCGTCGTGCAGGAGGCCGGGGTCCCTCCCTGTCCTTCCACCTCACAGAGACACATTCGGCAAGAGCCGAAGGGAGCCAGGTGGTCGGAGGTACAGAGTGCCGGAATGGCGATTCCGGCCTTCTTTGCCGCGACGTAAATCGTGTCGCCCGGCGACGCCTCAATCGGTCGCCCATTAATGGAGAGTTTCATCGTGATGCGCTCTCAGCCATCAGCATTCAGCTCATTGCTGACCGCTGACAGCTTATTTCTAAACTCTGCGGGAAAATGTTCGATGGCCGTGAGCACCGGATAGGGCGCTCGCCCGCCCAGCGCACAAAGGCTGGCGAGTTTCATGGTTTCGCCCAGGTCGTCCAGTAAGCGGAGGTCATCCATGGTTCCACTCCCCGCCTGAATTCGTTCGAGAATCTCACGCCCCCGCACCGAACCGATCCGACAGGGCGTACATTTCCCGCAGGACTCGTCGGCGGTGAACGCCATGAAGTGTCGCGCCAAATCCACCATGTCGGTCTCATGGTCATAGACCACGATCCCGCCGTGCCCCAACACTGCGCCGGCCTTGGCGAACGCGTCGTAACAAATGGCAATATCCAAGCCGGTGCTCGGGAAGAGACTGCCCAACGGCCCGCCGACCTGCACGGCCTTGAATCGTGAGCCGGGGGCCATTCCTCCCCCGAACTGCTCCAGCACCTGATGCAAGCTCAGCCCGAATGGAACTTCGACCAGCCCTGGATGCTTCACACGCCCGCCCAACTGTAACGCGATGGTTCCACGAGACTGTTCGGTGCCGAGCCCCGCGTGCCATGCGCCACCACGCGACAGAATATTGGGAATGCTCGCAAAGGTCAGGACATTGCTGACGATGGTCGGGCAACCGTACAACCCAGACTGGGCCGGATACGGCGGACGGGCACGCACCACACCCCGCTTTCCTTCAAGGGATTCCAGCAGGGCCGTCTCTTCTCCGCAAACGTAGGACCCGGCCCCCTCCACCACCTCGATCGGAAACGGTTCTCCATGCAACTCCAGCAACTCCGCTTCATCGGCTTTGTGAATGGCCGCTCGCAGAGTGGCCGCCGCGGCCGGATATTCCTGGCGGCAGTAGACATAGCCTTGACCGGCCCCGATGGCCCTGGCACAAATCAACATCCCTTCCAACAACCGGAATGGATCGCCCTCCAGAATCATCCGGTCGCAGTAGGTCCCTGCATCTCCTTCATCGGCGTTCGCCACGACATATTTCTGCTTACCCGTTGCCTGTTGAGCGACCTTCCACTTGTTCCATACCGGAAATGCCGCGCCGCCGCGCCCGCGTAACTGCGAGACACGCAGTTCTTCGATGATGGCATCGGGCGTCAGCCTGAACGCCGCCTCCAATCCGGACAATCCGCCGCGCGCCTGGTACTCGTCCAAGGCCAGAGGTTCCGTCTCACCGAAGCTGGCAAAGGTGCATCTCGTCTGGTGCGCGAGGAAAGGGATCGTCTCGACCGGCGTGGCCCCCGTTCCGGCCAAAATCGAGGGCAAGTCCTGTGGAGACACATTGAACCAGGCGATCCGGCCCTGAGGACTGTCGCGCTCCACCATCGGCTCAAGATAGAACGCCCCGCGTGAAGAGGTTCGGATGAGTTGCACGTCGGGACGGTCGCACCAGGCCTCGGCCAGCGCACCGGCGCCGGCTGCACGCGCTGACGTATCGTTGGACAGGTAGAGTCGTGTGGCCATGGTGGTCAGTCGTATGTCCGGACACTGAACAACGCTGAAGCCTCTGTGCAGGCCAGGAGTGCGCAGAGGACGTACGCCGATAGGAGTCGCCTACGTATACCGTTCCAGGATCTTCTCCAGCTGTGACGGCAGCACGCGACCGTACAGGTCACGATCGATGATCACAGTGGGGGACACTGCGCAGTTTCCCGCGCAGGACATCGTGTCGAGCGTGAACCGTCCTCCCGGTGTGGTTTCATGGACGTCGGCTCGCAGCCGTTCCTGCAATTCACGCAGCACGCGGCCGCAGCCGTTGGCGTAACACGATTCACCCATGCACACCCGAATGACATGACGCCCCGGCGCCGATGTGCGGAGATCCGGATAGTAGGACAGGACGCCAGCGACCTCGGCATCGGTGGCGCCAAGCTCACGCGCAATGCTCGGCACCCTCTCCGCCGGCACTGCGCCGAATTGTTCCTGTAGCGCAAGGAGCGCCTTCAGGATGTTGGGAGGCTCGCTCCGTACGCGATCCAGGATGTCTTTCATCTGGTCATGCATATCAAGCCCGTCTCTCGCACCTCGTCGTTCGTCTCACATCAGCAAAGTCCCACGTGAGCCCGCAGTTTGTTATAGTCGAAAGCCGCGACGCCACTCCGAAGCAGGCCGAAATCACACCGTTCCATGTCATCGATCAGCCCTGCGACCTGGGCCTGGCCGGCCGATGTCTTCACGGCATGTCTGGGTGTCTCACCGCCGAGTACAGGCGACTCGCGGTCGGCCCATTCGAGATACACGGTTTCCAGGAAGGCGTTGAGCAACGCCCGGTCTTCCTCGTGACTCACCACGACGGTCAGCGGCTCTTGGGTGGACAACTCCTCCGTCGTGACCTGACGAGCCGGAGGCTGCATGACTTCCCCCCTGAAATGAAGTGAAAATCCGAAGGCGGCTGCCAGACTGTGCTTGATCGCATCCAGCCGTTCCCGTGAATCACACTCCACATACAGCTCTGTGGCCGTGACCGTGATTCGTGCCTGCTCGGCCCCCTCCGCCGCGTCTCCTTTCGCGGGGAAGAGGAACCGGCGCAGTTTCTTCGAGCCGGCGGTCACGTTGATGCGGAGCGGCGACTCCTCCCTCCACCCTTCCAGCTCGGCCATGCCGCCGGCGATGAAGGTATACTCGTGATGTTCGTACAACGCCATGACGTAAAAATGGGGCAGACCCTCGGGCGTCCGATACCGGATTTCCCCCACCGCTTCGACGAGAGCCGCGAAACGCATCCGAGCAAAATTTCTCAGCAGAATATGGCCGAACCGTTTCGCGAATTCCGGCCAGTCGCCGAGTTCGAAGGAACCGCCGACGACCTCCATCTCCCGACGTTCGTCACCGGTCTCTTCATACAACGTCCGCGCATCCTCAGCCGACAAGAGCAGCAGGGGGCCGGCCAGGACGGCCAGCGGGCTTTCCGGATCGCCGGGCTCACGAACGAGGCGGGTCAGCAACATCTGCCCCGTTTCGATGCTGCGGTCCAGGCTGTCGCCCGGGATCTCATATACCCGCCCGTTGCCGATCGACCGAAGCTGACGGCGTCGCGAACCCGGCTGGCTCGGCCGGACCTCGACCAGATCGATGTAGGAATGTTTGAGCGGATCAAGCCAGACCCGCTCTTCCTCAGGGATGTGTTCGGTGATGACGTCGCGCAGTTGCTCTATCAGCGTCAACTGCCCGTCCTCGGGATAAAAATCTGCGTACAGCAGGAGGTCCGCCAGCGCGACCTCTTCAGGCAGCGGCGCCAAGGGAGACTGCGGCCCTAGTTCGGCATACACCTGCAACGCCCTGGCAAATGCGAGGCGACGCTGAGGCGCGAACCCCGGGGCCATGGCCAGGCGATCAAGCCGCGACAGCAGGGAATCCAATTCCTTGACGATCGGGACCGACCGTGCGGCAACGCGCTCATTCGCGAGCTTCATGGATTTCCTCCATGACGACCGCTTCCGCATCCAGCCAATCCTGCAGGGCGTATCCTTCGCGGCAGCCCCGCTCCTTCCAGAGCTCGTAGGCTTTCTGCGAGATCCGCTCCCACATGCCGTCAGGCAGCTCGATCGTTGCGCCCGACAGCCTAGACGCGACCGTCGGTTTCGAATTCACCGCTGACCGTTTCCTCACGTTGGGTTTCATGGACGGACTCCTTTGCAAGAGGCGCGAAGATCATGACTCTCCCAGCGGAACAACACGTTGATAGTCTGCGCCGACCGTGAGCCGGCGAACGGTGAGAACCGGGCATGGCGCGTACCGCAGCATGGCGCCGGCGATACTCCCGACAAGCACATGCGAGAGGCCGCGCCTCCCGTGTGTGCCCATGACCATCAGGTCGTACCCCTGCCCGGTCACATAGGAGGCAATCGAGTCGGCCGGCAACCCCGGCTTCAGCGCGAAGTCGGTCTGAATCCCATGGGCAGCCACACAGGCCGTGAGCACGGTCAGACGCTTTTCCAGATAGGCCCGCTGCTCCCTCCACTCCTTCGCGTGACTCAGGCTGAAATCCAACCCGTACGCAACCGGCTCCAGGGCGTGGAGAATTGTGATGGAGGCCCCGAGAGGCTTGGCAAACTGCACGGCATATTCCAACGCATCCAGTGAACAAGTCGACAGATCGATCGGGACCACAATCCGCTTGATCGTTGGACTCTGCGCGGCCGGAGCTGCGCCCTTGTCGGCCTTCACCGCGAGCACCGGACACGGTGCGATGCGAACCACCCGCTCCGCCGTGCTGCCCACCAACACGTGATCGAGCCCCGTGCGCCCATGCGTCCCGACCACCAGCAGGTCGGCCCCGATCTCCTCCGCCACGGTCTGCACGCATTGGCTGGGAATGCCGGTTTCAATACGGCTCGTCATCGTCTGACCCGCCGCCTTGACCTTCCCCTCCAGAACGGCCAGCTGGCGATTCGCGTCGTCCCGCAAATGATCCAGATACATTTTATTGACGGTGTACTCCGGATCCATTCCCGGATACAGTTCGAGGACGGTCATCACCGAGAGAGCTGATTTCCACACATTCGCCACGGCCAGGGCATACCCCAGTGCCCGGTCGGCGCAGGCCGAAAAATCCGTCGCAAACAAGACCCGCTTCATCAGCGCCGTCATGACTTAGGCCGCCTCCACACTCAAGAGAAGGAGTTCGCCCTTCATGTTCTGGTGAATCGAACAACGAAATTCATGACGACCCGGCCGTTCCATATTGAACCGGATCACCGCCTCCTTCTTGGCATCCAAGAAGACCCCGCTGATGCCTTTCCCGTACGACACCACCCCGTTGGACGTGACACGCGTCGGAATCCCCTCGAACATCGTGGAACCGAAATCGTGGCGCTCCTCATCTTCATTGGTGATGGCAATCACCGTCGGGACCCCCGGATGAAGCGGCACCTGCTTGGTCAGGAACGCAAAGCCCTTGATGGTTACTTCGATCCGTTGCTCCGCCTGGCCCCCCCCCTGCGAACAGAGCGCGAGCACAAACCCGGCCGCCAACAGGATCTGCTTTCCGCTCATCGCCGCTCTCCTCCACGTCACACCCATAACGCTGCCTCCTTCTGATGTCTGATCTGTTTATGCGTTTTTCGCCGCGCGTGGTTTTCCTCGTTTGATCGGCAGGGGCACCGTGAGCACCGGACAACCGGCGGTCCGGACGACTTTTTCCGCGGTGCTGCCGAAAAAAATCTTGTCGACGCCGCCAAACGCTCCTCCATAACTCCCCATCACCACGAGATCCACGCCTTCCACCCGCGCCGTCTTGGCAATTTCTTCGAACGGACAACCGTCGGCAAGGATGCGCTTCACCGTCACACCCTTCGCTTCGTCCCAGGCCAACAGGTGCCTGGCATTCAACCGCGCAACGTGATGCAGCTGCTTCTTCTGCTGAGCCACCCCCGAGGCCGGTGCCAAACCGAGTCGGTTCAGCGCCTCGAGGCTTTTCGTATCGACCACGTGTAATAGCAGGACTTCCGCTTGATAGGACTTGGCAAACGACAGCGCGATCCGAAATGCCTCTTCTGAGCAGGGGGAAAAGTCCACGGGGACCAGAATTTTTGTGAAGAGCCGATCCGCCATCACATCTCCACAGAGGGCGTCATCCATACAGCTCAGCAAGGCCAATGCCACTGAGATGGCGCGGAAGGCGTCGAAAATTCTTCCGGAATCTCTGCATTTCCTGGATTCTGTTCGTCTCGCCGACACCCGCCGACTTTGGCCGGTGGTGTCCTGCTACAGCCGCACTACGCATCCTGTAGCACAAAGCCACAGAGTGATGAAAGCTGACGCCGGACGCGACAGGTCATGGGTCGAGCGTGGTGACCTTCCCCCGGAATAGTCACGGCATCCGGCTGTGGTGCCAGCAGAGCCTGTGTAAGCCAGACTCCATGCCTCGATGGCACCTGTCTTGCTCAGAAAGCAGCTGAAAGGACGACACGATGTCGCGAACACAGTGGCTGTTCCTGGGGGCGGTGTTGATCGGGATCGCCGTCGCACTCTACCTGATCTTCTTCTGCCCGGCAGACTGTCATTGACCGGACGTTCCATTCGAACGGAGTCAGGCACGTCAATCTATGCACCAGGACAACATCCTATGCACCAGGACAACATCTATCAGATCACCGCCACCGGCGACGGGATCAGCCTCGACGGATTTTTGCGAATTCCCGATCATCCCAAAGGGGTGGTGGCCTTTGCCCATGGCAGCGGAAGCGGGCGCTTCAGTCCCCGCAATCAATACGTGGCCCGTGTGCTCGAAACCGGCGGTTTCGCTACCCTGCTGCTGGACCTGCTCACTCCCGACGAGGCTGACGATCGCCGGAAAGTGTTCGACATCGATCTGCTTGCCGACCGCCTGCTGCTCGCCCAGACGTGGCTTGCCACGCATCGGCCGACCAGCGGACTACAGACCGGGTATTTCGGTGCGAGCACAGGAGCCGGGGCAGCCCTGCAGGCAGCCGCACGCCGTCCCGAGGCCGTGAATGCTGTCGTGTCACGCGGCGGGCGCCCCGATCTGGCCGAGGCCTACCTGCGTCGGGTTACTGCACCGACTCTCCTGCTGGTAGGCGGAGACGACGGCCCCGTGATTGAAATGAATGAAACGGCGCTCGCGCAGCTCACGTGCCGAAAACAGCTCATCGTCATCCCTGGCGCGAGTCACCTTTTTGAAGAACCAGGCACCCTCGAACAGGTGGCTCGGGAAGCCTTGCAGTGGTTTGAACGGTATCTGAATCCTGCATCATCCGCGTAAAGGAGTCCCCATGAAGACCCTGCTGGCAGTCGATGGATCGGACCATTCTTACGAGGCCGTGCGAGCCCTCAAGTATCTCCGCCACGCCGACGAATTGCTCCTGCTCCATGTGGTGGATGCGCCGAAACCGGCCTACCCCATGATGGTACCCGAAGTCGCGCAGGAGCTGTATGCGCAATTGGAGCGCAGCCTGAGAGAAGACGGCGAACAATTGCTGACCCGCGTGCAGTCCCTACTTCCACTCCACGGTGGGCCAGTCACCAAACTGCTGGAGGTTGGATCCCCCGCGGAACATATCGTGTCGGCGGCTGAGTCGCGCCACGCCGACCTCATTGTCATGGGAGCCAGGGGACTCGGGCCGGTGAGGGAGCGACTACTAGGCAGTGTCTCTCATCGCGTCTTGAGCATGGCCCCTTGCGCCAAACTGATCCTGCAGGGTTCCCTGCGCGCCTTGAAGGAAGTGCTCCTGCCCATCCAAGGCCCCTCGGATGCCGAGGCGGCTGTGCGATTTCTCGCGAAACAGCCCTTTCACGAGCCCGTGAACGTAAACCTACTCACCGTCCTCCCGTCGACCCGCCCTCCCTGGCCGGTGGACACCACGGCTGTGGAACAACTGGAAACACAGGCCCTCCGTCATGCCCGCGACTTCGTCGAAGATGTTGCGGGAAAGCTTCGTGCGCTCGGGTATACGACCCGCACCGCAAGCCGGCTGGGTACGCCCCTCACCATGATCCTCCATGAAGCGGAAGGCCTGCGTGTCGACCTCATTCTGGTGGGCTCGCACGCGAGACGCGGCCTCACCAGGTTCGTCCTGGGAAGCGTGTCCCACGCGGTGCTGCACCGAGCCCCCTGTCAGGTTCTGGTGTTTGAGTAACGCAAGGGAATCAGCGGTAGGAGAACGGTCGGTAGTGATCGACAGGCACCGTGAAACCCCTCAGGCGGAGGCGCCACTCACGACAGTCAACAGGGCTGACCATTGAAGAGGCAGGGCTTGTACCGTGCGATGTCGAATTCAATGTTTTCCTGGTAGACCTGTTCGTTCCCGTTGACCCCGTCCTGATCGGGATCGTTGAACATGGTGTGGTTCCACCAGTAAAAGAGCGGGTGTTGTTCGGTGTAGTAAACCGGATTCCCGTAGTTGCTCCTCGTGTATTCCTGGACCAACCGGCCCGTCACGTAGTCGACCTTTCCATCGCCATGCAACGAATAGAGCATGATGAACATGCGCGACTCATGGTCGTAGAGTTCATCCAGGCGGCTGTTGATGTCGGGCTCCAGCGGGAGTGGGTCCATGGACCATCCGGGGACGGCCGGGAACAACAGCAGAAGAGCGAGGAGGAAACCGACGGCGAGGCGGTGGTTCGTCATAACTCCAACATCCGGCCGACACTGAGGCTCGGGCACGTCGTTCATGCTACCATTCACCTATAGCCTGTTCAAGTTGACGGGTTCAAGCACGAGACGCATATTTTCGCCACATCCTCACCTTGCCGATCGAACACCTGCCCTCTTATAATCGCGCACGATGTCCACCAGCACGCCGCGCGCCTCACTCCATACATTGGGCTGCCGCCTCAGTCAGTCGGAAACCGCCATGTTGGCCGATACCCTGACTCGTCAAGGGTATCGCTTGGTCGAGTTCGGAAAAGAAACCGACCTTCTGGTTCTCAACACCTGTTCGGTCACGGAACACGCGGAAAAGGATTGCCGGTATGCCATCCGCAAAACTCTGCGCCACTCCCCCCACGCCTTCGTGGCCGTGACCGGTTGCTACGCCCAGACCGGAGCTGCAGAATTACAAACCGTGCCGGGCATCGATCTCATCGTCGGCACCCAGTACAAAATGCACCTGCCCGAGTATCTCCCGGCCCCGGATAAGCTCCGGAAACAGGCGGAGCCGGAACTCCGTCACAGCCGCACGATCGACCGTGAAGACTTCGTCCTCCCCGGCACCGCCTATTCGGACTCGACTCGGGCGCTGTTGAAAATCCAGGATGGATGCGACTTCATGTGCAGCTTTTGCCTCATTCCTTTCGCCCGGGGACGTGAACGCAGCCGCGTGGCGGAGGATGTCTTGCGGGAGGCCCGCGAGCTGGCCGGCCACGGCTACAAAGAACTCGTGCTGACCGGCGTGAACATCGGCCGCTATGCCTACAACGGAATGGAATTGGTCGACCTCATCCGCGAAATTGAAGCTATCCCGGACGTAGTTCGAATCCGCATCTCGTCCATCGAACCGACAACAATCCCTCCCGCGTTGCTGCACCACATGGCTGCGTCGACGAAACTCTGCCGCTATCTCCATATCCCCCTGCAAAGCGGCGACGATGGCATTCTGCAGGCAATGAACCGACGGTATTCGGTCCGCGACTATGAAGACCTGATCGGCCAAGCCCTGGCGCTCATGCCTGATCTCGGCCTGGGCACAGACATCATGGTCGGTTTCCCCGGTGAAGACGAGCAGGCCTTCGCAAACACGAGGCAGACTGCCGAACGCCTGCCCTTCTCCTATTGTCACGTGTTCAGTTACTCAACCAGACCCGGAACGGCCGCCACGCGACTGGAGGACAGATTGCCCCCTGACGTGATCCGGAACCGCAGCAGGACGCTGGCGGAATTGTCCCGCACGAAGGCGCTGGCGTTTTACCAACGCCACATCGGCCGAACTGAATCCGTCCTGTTCGAACAGGGTGACCGTGATGGCTTTCGCACCGGCACAACGGGGAATTTCACTCGCGTCGCCGTCCCGGCCGGGTCGGCTGCAGCCGGCACCATCCATCCCGTCACCATTACCGGGGTCATGGACGGATTAGCCTACGGCCACCTTGCCGCTCCATCCGCCGAATCCGCACGTAGGTCACTTCTATGACTCAACCCAACAAACCCCACACCGTTCATATTGAGACCTTCGGCTGCCAGATGAACGAGTATGACTCGGAACTCGTCCGCAGCTTGCTGCGCAAAGCGGGCTTTGAGTTTACCGAAGACCGCGAATGCGCCGATGTCATGCTCATGAACACCTGCGCCATTCGGGAAAATGCCCACAACAAGGTCTACGGGCACCTGGCGGAGTTGAAGGCCGTCAAGGCGCAGCGCCCACTGGTGGTCGGCGTGCTTGGCTGCATGGCGCAAAATCTGAAGGAGGAGCTCACGGAGAAGCAACCGCTGGTGGACGTGTTGGTCGGCCCGGACGGCTACCGGCAACTGCCCGGCCTGTTGGCAAAGGCCCTCACCACGGAAGAAGAACAGTTGACTCGCCGTGGGTTGGCGGTGGACCTGTCGGAGTACGAAACTTACGACGACATCCTGCCCGAGCGAGACGGCGGGGTGAACGCCTGGATCGCCATCATGCGCGGCTGCGACAACTTCTGCAGCTTCTGCGTGGTTCCGTACACGCGTGGGCGCGAACGTTCACGCAATCCCGAGGGGATCCTGCGCGAAGTGGAAGCCTCGGTGGCATCCGGCCATACCCAAATCACGCTGCTCGGACAAAATGTGAACTCCTATCACAACGATGACTGGGATTTTGCCCGCCTGATCCTGGCCGTGGCAGAGGTACCGGGTGTACAACGTGTCCGCTTTACCTCTCCGCATCCGAAGGATTTTCCCCCGGCTCTGCTCGACGCCGTCGCCGGTCATCCGAACATCTGTAAACATATCCATTTGCCGCTGCAGTCCGGCAATGACCGTATTCTTGAGCTCATGAATCGCACCTACAGCCGGAAGGAATACCTCGACTTGGCCGCGACGATCCGGCACAAGCATCCCGGCATCGCCCTGACGACCGACATTATCTGCGGATTTTCCTCTGAGACCGAAGCAGAGTTCCTGGATACCTACCGCGTCGTCGACGAAGTGCAGTATCACTCCGCCTATGTGTTCAAGTATTCGGAACGTAAGAACACCATCGCGGCGCGCAAGTTTGCAGACGATGTGCCGGAAACCGTGAAAGGGGAGCGGGTCAGCCGCCTGGTCGATCTCCAACGTCCGATCACCGCGCGATTGAATCGTGACCTGATCGGCCTGACGCTTCCTGTGATGGTGGAAGGCGACTCGAAACGATCGACCGACCAGTGGATGGGGCGCACTGATTCAGGGATCTACGTAATTTGGAACAAAAGCGATGCGCCGGCAACACTGGGCAGCATTCAACCCATCACCATTCTGGATGGTAGCGCCGCGGTACTCATGGGGCGCCGGGAGGCTGGTGCGATCCTCTCGTGAATGCCTCCTGCTTGGCCGACGCTGTTCCTGACCACTTCAGCTTCCCCGACGGCGAAATCGCGCAAGTACCGGGCACATGTTGCAGCCTACGGTGGACAATGGTTGCCCACTCGTGAACAATTTTTGCCAAATTTTAGACGCCACTTGCGTCAGACTGACGAAGGCTCCTGGAGCCGGTCCCGCTCCCGTTTCCGGGCCGCGTCGCAGTCTGACTCTGACGTGCCTGCCGATGGAGCGCTCGTGCCACCTTGAAACTTCAATAGCTTAGACGACCATTCTTGCTGCGTCGCGCCACGCAGCACGCACCATACCATCGTAGTCATCGGTGCCATACCATCGACGATTCGCACTCCTCACGCTCATGGAAACAGGGCATAGGCCTTGCTTGGTCCACTCTGGCGACCAACAGCAAGCGAACACAATAATCACCGATCCGGCCAGAGGACGTCCCGCCATGAAGAAAGAGGTCACCAAGAGTCACGTAGAAGAAGTCCCTACGGGGATCAGCCTGGAAACCATTATCGCCGTCGGGGTCTTCGGATGGATGGCTCTCGGCGTCGTGATGATGGGCCTGGGGATCTGGTAGGCCCGATCCGTCTCCTCGCGACTTCGCCATGAAGCCGCGCCGCCCTGTTCCTGAGCGCATCAACCAGCCGAGAAGGACGACCGTTATGCTGACCTACGGCTCCCACTCCCCCCTGAGAAAGACCGTGAATGCCGCACTCCTCGGGTTGACCTTCCTGGGAGCGGCCGGCACCGGGTGCTCATCAACGGCTGCCTCCGTTCAACAGCAAGCATGGCACCCACAGGCCTCTGTCCGGCTGGAAGAAGTCGCCGATTGGGAGTTTGAAGCCTCCCACCCCAGTTCCCTTGAAATCGCCACCCTGCGGGACCTGCTGCGGGCTGTCGTGATTTCGGATGCACCTACGGATTTGTCGAATCTGCCCGTGGATGGCAGCAAGCCGATGACAGTGTTCAGCGATGAGGATGCGCAGTCTCTTGCTCCCCTGCTAGCCCAAGCTTTGTCCCAAGCGCAACCCGAATACGTGGTCGCTTTCCGGCTCTCCTCATCGGCAGGGTCAGGCGTTGAACCCACCGCGGGCACCCTTTACGTTCAAAACGACCGGTTGTACCTCACCCTGACCGAACACCACGGCAGCCTCCAGAAAGTGGAATCGACGTGGTTCGGGAGCGGTCGACCGGCGCGCATTGTCAGCATTTCCCCGGCCTCGGCCGGCCGAATCGAACAGGCTGTGCCTTCCACCGTCCAGGGCAAGCAGCAACTCAAATCCGTGGCGATCGATTACAGCCTGTTCGCTAAGAAAGCCGATCCCAGCCCGACCACTGCCACGAATGTGGTCGCCGCAACGGTCACACCGGTTCAGACAATACCTGCACCGGCGATGGCAAGCGCGCTTCCTGAGGAACGTCCGGCGATCGTTCGTCCCGTCATGCCGATACCGCCCGCAGAAAACGTCGCTGCCAACAGCCACTTGGTCGGTGATGAGCGGATGAGTGACACCCTGCAGGAACTGCAGGAGGCCAGAGACGCCATGGCTCGTAAGGACGCCAAGATCAACGCCCTGCGACGGGATTTGGAATCCATGCGTGTACAGCTGGAAACGAAGGACAAGGAACTACGGGCGGTCAAAAACACTCAGCTGACACAGCCCAAACGCGACAACCGGAACAAGGCGGAACTCACCATTCGCTGACCGGTCCCTACCCAACCGTCAGTCACCCGACATCGATCAGCTCCGGCCTCAAGAGCACCACTTCGCGCGAATTCGGCTGTTTGAAATTCATCCGGCAATAGCAGCCATACGTGACATAGGTATCCTGTAGGCAGTAGAGGGCAATCTCCCGCCCCTGCCCGGCCGCCCACATCTGCGCCACCTGCGATCCACTTCCGGACTTGTTCTCCACATTCAACGCCCGGGCCAACACGTCTAATTTGACCCACCCACGGTTGTCCCAATTGCTCCAGATCGCCATGGTGTCATAGACTGGCTCCGTCCGAAACTTGGCCAGATTGATCTCCATGCTCGGTTTGACCTGGTGGATGATCGATCGTTTCTTGATGAAGGGCAGATCGAAGTTGAGTCCGTTATGGGTGATGAACAACGAAGGACGAACCTGTCCCAGATGAGCCCAGAAACGTCGCAAAAGCTCCTGCTCGTTCCCGCCGTACCAGGAGGTGGCGCCGCGCGGTTCGAGGTTGTCGGAAAACTCCAGGAGGCCGATGCAGACGATCCTACTGAACGTCCCGTCGAAGGACGACTTCTCGTACAACTCATCCTCGAGACGCTGCTGAGCCTGCGCCTCTCCGACCGCAAACAGGTCGCCGCCCGTTTCATCAAAGGTAGCCTCTCCGGAGGTCAGCTGACGTCCGGCAATGCGGGCCCATTCATCCTTGGGCGACTGCACCGTTTCGATATCCAGTACGACCTTCATCGGGAATTACGCCTTCCCCGCTCGAAGCGCGGCGATCACCGGCTGGTCGGCCGGAGGAAACTCGAACGTCGCCATTTCATCAGGAGAGACCCATCGAACTTCCGCACAATCCAACGCCACCGCGGTCCCGGTCTCGATCCGGCAACAAAAAAAATGCAGCTCCACCACCTTCTCCGGATACTCGTGCCTGACGATCTGAAACGGCGTCGGCGTCCCGATACGAATGTTCAGCTCTTCCCACAATTCCCGGTGTAAACATTCCTCGAGTGTTTCTCCGACTTCCCGCTTTCCGCCGGGAAACTCCCAGAACCCGCCAAGATGAGCGCCCGCCTTCCGGCGCGCGATCAGGTAGCGCCCTTCGTGTGCGATGATTCCTGCCGCCACTTCGATGACTTTCATCACGCTCCCTGACGCGTGGGCCACGAATCCGCCGCGACCAACACCTCGTCGCGGGACGAGCACGGTCCCGGTGCCCCGGTTACTTGGTCCCATCGAAGGGATACGTTTTACAAAACGTCTTCATGGGACAGAGCAGGCAATAGGGATTGCGAGCCGTGCAGATCGTGGCGCCGAAATCCATAATGGCTTGATTGAAATCATAGCCTTTGCCGCGAGGAATCAGCGCTTCGGAGAGTTCCCAGAGCGCCGATTTTTGCGCCTTCGGGTCTCCTTCGGCAATGAACACCCGGTGTAACACGCGGATCACGTTGGTATCGAGAATCGGCGCGTCCTCGTTGAACGCGAAGGAGCGGATTGCGCCGGCGGTGTATCGTCCAATCCCCTTGAAGGACAAGAGTTCATCCGCATCACTCGGCAATTGCCCACCATAGCGGGCGACTGTTTCACGCGCAATGCTGTGCAGCCGTTCCGGGCGAATGTTGTAGCCCAACGGATACCAGGTCTGCTTCACTTCGGCGACCGGGGCATCGGCCAGCTCTGCAAAGGAAGGGTACCGCTCCAGAAACTCATGGTACTTGGGAATGACACGATCCACCTGCGTCTGCTGAAGCATCACCTCCGAGACCAGAATATGGTAGGGATCGGAGGTCTTTCGCCAGGGCAGGTCTCGGCCGTGCTCCTTGTACCACTTCAGCAACCGGTTCTGAAAACGCTGTTTCGGCCCGCGCAGGAGCGGAACGGAGGATTTCGATGGTTGCTTCTTGCGCCGCGAAGCTGATTTGGACGCGCGAGTCTTGGTCGGCATAACGTTTCGTGATGAGTGGCGGCATTCTAAAAGGCAGGGAACTGAAAATCAAATTACAGGAAGGGACTGGAGGAAACCGCAAGACATGGGCTCCAGCGGTGGTCACCTGGCATGCCTTGCGGCACCTCACAGCATCCCGCACCCATCGATTCGACTACTTGGGCGAGGCCTGCACTTTCGTCGCTTCCTTCACCGGTGGGTCGATGACGATATTCGGCCCCTGCACTTTCGGCAACACACCGGCGCCCGGTTTCTCCAGGACACGGAGATTCTGGTCGTTGCTCGGAAGTTTTTGCGAGACATGGCGTTCATCGGATGCGGCGGCCCCGGCTAACGCCGACTCCCCGCTCGCGTTGGTCCGCCCCGGGTCGTTGGCGAGGGACTGACCGTTGACCGGATCGCTCGCCTTGCCCATCGGGTAGCCCGGATGTTGCGGCAGCAGTGCCGGATTCGCGAACGCCGGAGCAACGGCAAACACCAGGCCGAGCACTCCTGTGTATATGAAAGATGAGGCTTTCATAACGACACCTCCCTGTTGATCGGTGAAACAGCGACGCCTCCAACACAAACAGCTGAAAGACGTACCCACGGATTCCGATAGAGGACATGCCGGAAAACACTCGACGGGAAGGGATTGCCCCGGCTGCCTGTTCACCGCCGGGACCCTACTAGCTTGTGCCGGAGCTACAGCCCAGTCAAGCGGAAGAAACCCGGCCACGCAGGCGGGCTGACAGACAGCACCATCGAGAACCAGCCGGTTCCTATACAATATTCCCCTGTCTTACAGCGACACCTCACCGTCACGGCCTTTAGTGACTGCCGTCATTCCGGCTGGTCAGAGACCTAGGGATTTCCCCAACGCCGAATGGTCGGAGACATTATCCTGATCGCACCTGAACAGCCGGCGTGGTATGTCATTCTTCCGGAACAATGAATGCCCGCACGCGCTCCTCGTCTCTCACGACAGCGTCACGCGACAGGCCTCCAATATTGATAGCACTTCTAGGCGATTGGCATTCGTGTCGCCGGCACGCCAGGCGCCGCAGCGCTACGCAGCCACAGTTTGTAGCAAGGATAGACACGCCCGCATGTCCATGATGGTTCACTATCGAGTGTCTCTCTCTCCCAGTTCGATCACCAACGGCGAAGGCCGGCTCCTGGATCTCTCTGCGGAGGGCTGCCGGATCGAGACGAAAGATGCGTTACCGGTCAACACCTACCTCTCGCTCAGATTGATGATTTCGCCTCAGGAGTTGCCGGTTTTAGTGGATCTTGCCGCGGTGCGTTGGTCCCGCGGGACTAACTGCGGAGTGCACTTTCTGGCCGTCCAACCACTCCAGGCGCAGCGGTTGCGAACATTTTTGGCTTCGGCCCGCTCAATACAGCCACCGCCGCTTCCGCCGCACGACGACTGACTTCTCGGCCGCACCCGACCGGCCCTAGACATTTCCCTTGTATTTTTCCCGCGGCTCTCGCATGCTGCGTCCGTTTATTCCCCCGGGACGAGGCAGGTGTGCCCCGGGCCTCTTTCACCATCAACAGAGGACCAGCCCATGAATGAGGACAATCAAAGCCGGCGCATCGACGTGTTGGCCATCGGACTCTTTGGCTTGGCAGTGGGCGCGCTGACGCTCGGAGTGGCGCAATTAGGATGGATTCAACACAAGAACATGGTCGGAGCGCTGGTTATCGCCCTGATCTTCGGCGGGGTGGTACAGGTCCTGGCCGGCATTACCGACATTCGTTACAACGAACAGTTAGGCGGCACCGCGCTGACGATGTACGGTTTCCTATGGATCACGCTCTGCACCGTGAAGCTCGTGAGCGCGAGTACCACCTTTCAGTTTGATGCCGTGCTCTATGCCCCGATCAATCTGGTTTATGCGGTCTTTTCCGGGGTCATGATCTTTCTCACGGCCTATCGAAACCTCACGCTCAGTGCGCTCCACGTCGTCATTACCCTGACGTTCCTTGCCACCACCTTTGCCCGGCTCGATTTCATCAGCGAACTGCTGCCTGGGTGGGGACATATCATCGTTGGATTGATGGCCTTTTATCATGCCGTCGGGAGTTTGACCCAGGCTTTCACGGGTCACGCCATTCTTCCGCTGGGCCCCCCGCTCCTGTTCCACAAGCCGAAATCGCTGCACTCGATCGCCAAGGTGGTATAGCGCAGGGTGACGACAATCAGCCGTCACCCTGGCACGGTTCAATGATGGTTGCGATGATGTGTTTCGGTGCGAGTTCTTCGTAGGCTGTTCAAAAAAGCAGCAGAGAGGTTCACGACGCGAAGAAGCATAAGCGTCATGTCTGCGGACGGGCGCGAGTCAGTGAGCGCCCAATGTCCTAGAGGAGAATCGTACGCTGCTCGCACGGTGAGCCTCTGAACGAAGCGACAAGGTCGCTAGCGGACTTTTTCAACAGCCGACTACCAGTCCGCGCCGAGACGATCAACCACAATCTGGTGCACGACCGCTTGCGGGCCGAGGCAGGCCAGGTACAGCGCGGTTTCTGCGATATCGAAGGGGTCGATCTTCTCACTCTCCGCACGTGCCCTCGCCGTCGCATCCACCAATTCGTCCGCCACACCCCCTGGACAAATGGCACTGACTTTGATGCGGTGCTCTCGCCCCTCGTCCGCCAGCGACTTCGTCAGCGCCATGACAGCATGTTTCGAGGCACTGTACGTTCCGGTGCCTCTCCAGGCCTGCACCCCGGCCACGCTCGACATGTTGAGGATCGTTCCGCCTCCCTGCGTTTTCATCTGGGCAAACCCCGCCCGGCAGCAGAGGAAGGTGCCGCGCACATTGGTCCGCATGACCTCGTCGAACGCGTCAGGGGTGGTCTCTGCGATCCGCCGCCCGCCGAAAATTCCGGCATTGTTCACGAGAATATCCAACCGTCCATAACGGCGAACGGTTTCAGTCACCAGGTGTTCGACCTGGGATTCTTCGGCCACATCGGTTTGCAACGCCAGCGCGTTCCCGCCGGCCGCGTTGATCTGCGCGACGGTGTCTTCACACTCAGGCAATCGCCTCGCCGCCACTACGACCGTGGCCCCCTCTTGAGCGAAGCGTAACGCGATCGCCTTCCCAATACCGCTGCTGCCGCCGGTGACGATCGCAATCTTGCCCTTCAACCGTTGCATCCTTGCTCCTCCCTCACCGCTACGATTCACAGGCCCTGCGGTCATACTCCGCACGGCCCGCCGAACGCCCATCTACCCTTACAACGTATGCGCGACAAACGCGTGCTCCCCGATTGCCTCGCGCGCCACCTCCAGCAAATGGCGATGGTGGGTAAAGACCAGCACCTGGTTGTTCTCCGCAAACCTCGCCAAGGCCCGCAGGATGTGCGCCGCACGGCGGTCATCCGAGGTGATGAGCGCATCATCGAGCACCAGCGGCATCTGCGGATGCGCCGAACGCCGGACATCGAGGGCTGCCAGTCTGAGTGCGAGATACAGTTGATCCGCCGTCCCCTCGCTCATTTCATCGAGCGTGACGCGTGCGCCGCCGGCCCGCACCGCGCACAACATCGAGTGGGCCTCGCTCTCGTCGGTCATGACCCGTTCATAGTCGCCCCCAGTGACCAGTGAAAAATACGCGGAGGCTTTCATCATCATGGGGGCCTGCGCCCGTTCTCGGAACCGGCGTACAGCCTGTTGAAGTAATGCGCGAGCCAGCTTCAGCCTCATCCACGGTCTGATGGCTGAACGGTACCGGGCCGCAGCGGATTCCATGGCTTCCCTCGCCAATGCGGCGCGATCGGACGCATCAATGGCTTCCACTGCCCGGCGGGTCTGCTCCTCGGTCTGCCGGGCGACAGCCTGCGCTTCCTCGCTCGTTTTGATGTCAGCGCGGCATCGCTCCCGCTCGCTCTCAATGGTCACGGCGTCACGACCCGCCAGGCACTGACGCAGGTCCTCTTCCGAACGGGAAGAGGCTTGCGCCAGCTGCTGCCGCGCCTGAGCCAGCGATCTGGCCGCCTCACGTTTGCGCCACGCCGCCTCCTCGCTCTGCGGCAACGATTCGGCGGAGGTGACGCCGGCTGCGGCACAGAGTCGTGCTAACGTCCCCCGCTGCCCGGCCAGCTCCGATGCCGCACGCCGGCGCAGATCCTGAGCCTTGCGTTGATCGCGGACGAGGGTCCCGTGCTCTTGTTCTGAGGCCCGGGCTGCAATCATCCGGGTCCGCAACCGATCTGCAAAGTCGTCGACAACGTGAGGAGCCGCTTCCCCCAGCAAGGCGGCAACCTGATTGGCTTGCATCACTACATCATCGAGAATAGCCTGCGCTTGCGCCTGCCGTTGCCGCGCCTCACTCAACGCCGCCGCCTGACGCGCCAGACCGTCCAATTCATCAAGCCGCACCTTGAAGGCATCCGGAACCGTTTCAGGAGAGAGACACAACCGCACATGCCACTCCCCCAGCGCCGCACGATGACGCTGTAAGGCTGCCTCCGTCTCGGCAATCGATCGGATCACCTGTTCACGCTCAACCCGTTGGGCCTCCGCCGCCTGATTCTTCGCACTCCAGGCCGCATCCGCTCCCACCGCCTGCCGTTCCCATCTCATCGCCTCGTCGATCAGCGACGGCAGCGCGTGCACGGCGGACCCATTCACCTCGCCAACGGCATATCCAAGCTCGGACAACGCGCTCGCGAGTGTCGCTACGCCTTCGCGCGCCTCTTGCCGCAATCGCTCTCGATCATCCTGCATCGCGCTCACCCGCTCCGCCAACCGTAAGGCATCGATCCGTCGCCCCTGCCATTCCCGTAACGGTTCCGGAGCGAGGTCAGGCAGCCCCGCCTGTTTCAGGCGGCCTGCCCACGCGATCAGGATATCTTCGCGGCTTGTCCTCAGCGTGGTGATCTGGCGATCGATGTCCGTGCCTCGCGTTTCCATCAGCTCGATGCGCCCCGAGCATTCTTCAAGGCCGGCGGCACGTTTCGCGTCGGCTCGCAGCAGATCGGCCTGCCGATCCGCCTCACCCACCGCGGCCTCGAAGGCCTCCGGAGCAACCCTGGTCGCATTGAATCCCAGCGGCAGTTGATCCCGATCACGCACCTGGTCGATGTACGCCCTGCGGATGGACATCCAACCATCGTCTCGTCTGGCACGAGCCTGACGCAAGGTTTCGGCTGTCACCACTTCCCCTTCGGCAGCCAGTTGCCTGAGTCGCAATCGTTGTCCATCCAGGTCACGCTCCAGCAACTTCTGCTCTTCCTGCAGCGTACTGATGGCAGCGTCCACGTCCGCCAGTTCTTTCCTCGTCTCGGCAATCTGCGCGTCCAGGAGCGGCTGAGTGGCCCGCAGCGCTCGATCGGAGGCGAGACCGACATCAGCCAACGCCCGTTCCAGCATCGACTCCAGTTCGCGGAGCTGACGTTCTCCCTCACTCTGCCGGCGGACCACATCGCCCAGCGACTGCGCGCCTCGAAGGGCAGAGGTGAGACGCTGTCTGGCAGCAGGATCACCCGGTGGGGCGATGACCTCCCGATCGGTGTGCACCGCCGCATCGAGCACCGCGGCACGCTCACGATACTGCTCAAGGCGGTCGCTCAATCGACTCACCTGCGCCAGATGCTCGTCCAACGCAAGCCGATCAGCGGCGGCAGGCACGGCTTCCAGTACCTGCCGTACCTCCCGTCCCGGAGCCAGCCGTGCAACGGACAAGGCAAGGTCGCTCTCAAGCCTGGTGATCACCGCATGGCCCTGTTGCACCTCAGTCCGGACACCACCCACGGCAGCCGCCGCCGTCACCACGCGTTCGATGGCTCCCGCATGTTCGATCAGCAACGGCTCCAACACCAGGTCCTTGAGCGCGACGATGCATCGTTCCTTCTCGCTCTCCGCCTCTCTCAGATTCCGTTGCGCATGCTCGAGCGCCTGCAACGCCGCCAACCGTTCTTCTCTCGCCTGCTCGGGCAAATCGGGCACGCCGGCCAGCGAGACCAACAAGGTCGACGCCGCAGCAGATTCCCGCAACAGGGGTTCGACCGTCCGCAGTTCGGTCAACTCATGCTCTCGCCGACGCAATGTCTCCAACGTTCGAGTGACCTCGGACACCGCCGCCACCGCGGCATCATGCGCCCGATTCAGGGTCTGCCATTCCGCCGGTTTCGTTTGCGCATCGCGCCAGACCTGCCGTTGCTCATCCAGGCGCCGACGCGCGTCATTGATCACCGCGTTCTGCGCCCGGCCATGCGAGCTGTAGAGTGTTTTGGCGTCGACCTCCAACGCTTCCAACAGGGCCGCGATTCCGCTTGTTCCCGCGCTGGCTTCAAACAGAGCCACCCCCACATCTCCCTCGCCGCGCAGCAGGATCTTCCCCCCTTCGCGCAACCGGGCGTGGTTGAGGCCAAACATGGCTTCGAATTCGCCTCGCTCCATCCCGCCGGTCAACTCCCGTTCAAGCCCGGCTGCAAGGGGGTGCGCCGCATCCGGCTGCTCCGTGTCGACATTGAGCCGCGAGAGGGTGACACCCTTGCCCTTGCGCCGCACACATCCGACCCGTTCCCCAGTTTGCGTGAGGAAAATCCCGCCGATGCGCAGATCGCTTGCCGCGTGGACGAAATCATCCGGGCTGCGCAGGGGAATGCCGAATCGCAGGTCCATCATGGCGCGTAATGCCGACGACTTTCCCGCTTCGTTGGGTCCGTACACCAGATGCAGATCGGTGCGGCCGTCCGACACATCCAGCGTCTTGTCGGTGAAGGGGCCGAAGGCCTGAAGCAGGAGTTTGAGGAGCTTCATCGCTCTGTTCCGGAATTGGTCAGGCGCGCCAGAACGGTCGCCTCGGCATCCATCACGAGGGTCTTCAATTCGGTCAGGTCGTCGAGCCTCGGCACATCGCCGGCCGCCACCTCTTGCGGGATGGAACCCAGCAGATTCCCGACTTCGTCCTGTACCAGCCGAAGCAATTCCGCCTCATCCCCGACGATCGAGTCCACGAGCCGCACCAATTCACCCACGGCATCCTGGCGCTCCGCGGTTCTGGCGCGATCCAGCGGCGCGGCCAATTCCAGCCGCACCTGTTCGATCCATATTTCCGCCTCACCGATATCCTGGGCCGCGCCATACATGGCCGCAGCCAGGGTGCCGGGTTGGTTCGCTTCCACCCGATGCAGTTCCGTGGATCCCGTCAAGGTCACACGCACGGCATGCAAGCGATCCCGAGACCCGGCAAGCGCCGGTTCGAGCGCGCGCCGAAACGCCTCGCCCAAGCCATCGAGCCTGTGAATGCCATCCAGCGACACGGCCACCTGACTCCACCGAACGACATCAAGCGCCAGGAACTCACTCTCGATCCGCCCCGCCTCCACCGTGACCAACTCACAGCCCTTCGCACCGGTTTCCTTCGCATGGCGGCCTTGCAGGTTTCCCGGAAACAGAACACGCGGCCGCTCGCACAGAAGTTCCCGCGCATGCACATGGCCCAGGGCCCAATAGTCGTACCCTTTGTTCAGCAAGGTCGGCAGGTCGGTCGGCGCATAGGTATCGTGGCCGGCCCGCCCGGTCAGACTCGTATGCAAGAGACCGATGTTGAAGAAGCCAGGCACGGGAGCGGGATAGGATGGAACCAGGTCTTCATCGACCGCCCGTTCCGGAAAGCTGCGCCCGTGAATCGCCGTCGACAGGTCGTCGAGTCGAACCGTCTGCGCGGTGCGTGAGGAGAACACCGTCACATGCGGCGGCAGGGCCAACTGTTTCGAAATCACGCCCTGCGCATCATGATTGCCCTGGACGATGAACACTCGAATCCCGGCCCGCCCGAGGCGCACCAGTTGCTCACGAAAAAACAGGCCCGTGTGGAAATCCTGCCAATCGCAGTCGTAGATGTCTCCGACGATCAGGACGAAATCCACCCGTTCAGCCAACGCCCGGTCCACCAACCGCTCGAACGCGCTCCGGGTCGCGGACCGTAGCCGCGCAACGGGCGCACCGTCGTACCGATCGAGGCCGCGCAGGGGACTGTCGATATGGAGATCAGCCGCGTGAATGAAGCGCATCGAGCATCAACACCCCACTTCCTGTCAGCACATGCCGCCGCCGCGGAGCCTACCATACCGAGAAAGAACTTTCGAACCGGACAGTAGGCCATGGAAGCCCGTTACTACACACGGGTCGACAGCACATCCGTCGGTCGCCGCCAGGTCGAGCAAGGGCTCATTCCAGCATCTCCCCGTGACATCGCAGGTCATGGTGTAGATCATAGTGCAATAGACTTTCCCGACGATCGAGGGTGATTCTTGCATTTAACGCAACCGCACCCGTATGCTCGACCCATTACTGGAGATGCGATGTCGGAAACAGCCCGCGAACTTTCCACTCTGAGCGTGACGGAATTAAAAGACCTGGTGCAGAGTTTGGTCGATGACCGGCTGCGCACATTGCTCGGCGACCCCGATCTTGGCGCGCCGCTCGGAGAATCCGTCCGCGACCGCCTCAAGCAATCCCTCGCCTCAGCAGAACGGATCACCGGTGACGAAGTGGCCGACAAGCTCGGCCTACGGTGGTAACCATGCCCTGGTACCGCCTCGCGTTTCGCCCCGATGTGATCGGCGATCTCAGCGCTGCCGAGACGGCCATGGCGCAACGGTTGTTCGACAAAACAAAGTGGCTGGCTTCCAACGTCGACAATTTACGGCATGAACCGGTGGCGGCGGATTTGCCCGGCGTCCACAAATACGCGGTGGGCGACTGGCGCATTTTTTACTCGATCGACCGCGCCGAGCAACTGGTCGACATTCTCTACATTCAGCACCGGCCTCCCGGCGCTCGAGCAGCCGGTGCAGAACGATGCTGAACCTCACTCGCACGGCCCTCGAACGCTTGCGGGCCTTGATCCGGGAACATCCTGATGATCCGGTCGTACGGATTGCGGTGCGCGACGTCACCGCGCAACGGCTTTCGCTTTCCATTACCTTGGAGGCGACGACCCGTGACGATGACGCGGTGGAACAGATTGACGGGGTCACGGTGGCATTGGACCGGGCCAGCGCGCACCGCACCAGCGGGATGACCGTGGATTATCGGGAACCCGGAGGGTTCAGCTTCGTCCATCCCCCGGCGGAAGAGTTGGGACTCATCATGCCCAGCCGCAACTAGCCAGGATGCTGAAAAAGAGCGCCGGCTTGGTGAAGACACTGGGCGCTCACCGGCTCGCGCCCGTGCGCAAACTTGCCGCTCCGTATTCGTCGCGGCGCGCACCTCGCAGGCTCAACGTATCGCAAGGGTCCGCCTCGCCCACTCGCATGGCTGCGGCCTCGCCGGACGGCCTTTTTGAGCATCCTGTGAGTGCTTGAACATGCCTACGATTTCATCCGAGGAAAGACGCTGCCGAAATGCATGGAGAACGCGCCGCGAGCCACATCCGCCACGTACCGTTCGAGCGCTTCATGAATGACGGGAAACGCGAGATCGTCCCAGGGAATTTCGTCCAATCCGAACAGCCGAACATCCAAACTCTCGGTGCCGGGTTTGAATTCCGGCTTCCGGAGGACACCGCGAAACACCATGTGCACCTGGCTGATGCGGGGCAGGCTCAGCACGGCATACAGCGATGTGATTTCCACGTCGGCATGCGCCTCCTCGAGCGTTTCGCGGATGGCCGCCTGCTCAGTACTCTCCCCGATTTCCATGAATCCGGCAGGAAAGGTCCAATGACCGATGCGCGGCTCGATCGCCCGCCGGCAGAGCAGAATTTTGTCTTCCCACTCGGGAATGCACCCGGCGACGATTTTCGGATTGACGTAATGGACGACCTGACAGGTATCGCAGACGAACCGCGGCAAATTATCGCCGGGGGGAATTCGTTTCGACAGCCCGGCCCCACACTCGCTGCAAAACTTCATGAAGGCCCCCGATTAGGACGACGGAACGACAGAAATGGATAACACACTTCACATTTTTTTTACACCCTGCCCTCGTGGCCTCGAAGCCGTGCTGGCTCAGGAACTCACGGACCTGGGCGCCGCCGACGTGAAGCCGACGGCAGGGGGCGTCGCGTTTGCCGGCCCCCTCGCGCTCTGCTATCGCGTGAACCTGGAAAGTCGCATTGCCAGCCGCGTCCTTCTGCGTATTGCCGAAGGCAGTTATCGCGATGAACGGGACGTGTATGACGCCGCCCACGCCGTCCGTTGGCAAGACTGGTTCACCCCACAACAGCGAATCAAAGTGAAGGTGAGCGCGCACCACTGTCCGCTGAGAAGCCTGGACTTCGTCACCCTGCGCGTGAAAGACGCCGTGTGCGACCGGTTCCAGTCTGCCAGGGGCAAACGTCCCTCCGTAGACACCCATGCGCCGGACATCCTCATCGCCGTCTACTTGGATCGCACCCAATGCACGTTCTACCTGGACACCTCCGGTGAGCCGCTCTTCAAACGTGGTTGGCGGAAGTCGGCCGGAGAGGCGCCGATTCGGGAAAATCTTGCAGCCGGAATCCTGCGCCTTGCGCACTGGACCCCGGATACCATCCTCTACGACCCCATGTGCGGCAGCGGGACCTTTGTAGTAGAAGCCGCGTTGATGGCCCGCCGGGTTGCCCCCGGCATCGGCCGCCGGTTCGCGTTCGAGAAGTTTCTCTCCTACGATCCCCGCACCGCCAGTGCACTGCGTGACGAACTCAAGGCCGGGGAGCTCAGCGCCGGGATGGAATTGATTCACGCCGCCGACCAGAGCGCCCAGGCCCTCACGTCGCTCAGAGCCAATCTGACCATCGCCGGCTGCAGCGAATTCGTCACCGTGCGGCAGGGCGACGCGCGGGAACTCCCCGCTCCGGCTGAAACCGGACTCCTTGTCACCAACCCTCCGTATGGCCATCGAATGGGAGAATCGGCATCACTCCAAGCCTTTTATCCGCAATTCGGCGACCACCTGAAACAGCACTTTTGCGGTTGGACGGTGCAGATTTTCACCGCCGACATGAATTTGCCCGGTATGCTTCGCCTCGCTCCGTCCCGCCGCATTCCCCTGTTCAATGGCGCCATCGAATGCCGGCTGTTCGAATTCCGCATGGTCGCCGGCAGCCTCAGAAAACCAAAACCGCAGGACAGACACTCTCCTCCACGTTAGTCCACAGTATTCATGAGCATTTCTGCTGCAATCGCCGCGTCCCTGCGGAGACGGGCCTTCGGCCGGCGGGCTCGCAATCTAGTTCGGCAAGTTCGCAACGACCCCTCATGAATACTGCGGACGAATACTCTTCGCTGGTCCCTCGTACCGTCTCGTTCGAGACAGACGTGTTACGTTTCACTTGTCACATCCCCCGACCATGGCGGCTTGACAGCACCGCGAAAGGCTCCTATTTTCAATCCATGACGAGGAAGCAACCGGTACCGAATACCCGGGCGATGGAGGGCGGCCCATGAATGCGTCTCAGGCTCCCCTCGAAGCCGCACAGCGGGACAGCGACATCTCCCTTGCGCGCCTCATCGTTGTCTCCAATCGCGAGCCCTACGAACATCGCTTGGTGAAGAATCACCTCATTTGGGAACGCACCTCCGGAGGCCTGGTCTCGGCGCTTGATCCGATGATGCGGCGGCTCGGCGGAACTTGGATCGCCTGGGGCAGCGGCAAGGCCGACCGCGACGTGGTGGACGAGGATATGACCGTTGAAGTGCCACCGGACGCGCCGACCTACAGGCTCCGCCGCGTCTGGTTGGAATCCGCTGAGATCAAGGGCGGTTATCAGGGCTATGCGAACCAGGTGCTCTGGCCCCTGTGCCACCTGACCTTGGACCGCGTCGACTACCGGAAAGCCTATTGGCATGCGTATCAAGCCATGAACGCCCGCTTCGCCGAAGTGGTGCTGGGCGAACTGCACACAAAGGCAGGGTTCGTCTGGGTGCACGATTTTCACCTGGCGCTGCTGCCTGGCATGGTGAAGGCCTCGCGCCCGAAACAGCCGGTCGCAATGTTCTGGCATATCCCGTGGCCTGGCCCCGATGCCTTCCGCATTCTGCCGGAGCGGCGAGAACTGCTCGAGTCCCTGCTCACCTGCGACCTGCTCATGTTCCAGACACAAAGTTTCCTGCATGGATTCGTCGAATGCGCGAAAGAGTTCCTCGGTGCAGATGTCCAGGCAGACGATTGCCATCTCGACTATAAAGGGCATACGACCCGGGTCGTCTCCCGCCCGATCAGCATTGGTTTTCAGACCTGGGCCGAGCGGGCACAATCACCGCAGGTCACCCGCTCCATGGATGTCCTGCGCAATCTCCACGTGTTTCAACCGGGGGTGCGCATCGGGCTTGGCGTGGACCGGCTCGATTATACGAAGGGCCTGCTCAAACGCCTCTGGGCCATCGACGCATTTTTTCAGCAGTTCCCGCAATACCGTGGCCAGTTCACCTTTATTCAGATTGCCGTGCCGACCAGAGGTGACCTCGAGGCCTATCGACAGTACCGCGAGTTGATCCGTGAAACGGTGAACGACATCAACATGCGATACGGGAGTATCTCCCATTCCGGTACCCCCCGCGCCACACGGTGGCGCCCGATCGAGCTTCGCGAAGGGCGGATCGGCATGGACACCCTGGCGGCATACTACCGGATGGCGGACCTGGCCCTGGTCAGTTCAGTCTATGACGGAATGAATTTGGTCGCGAAGGAATACGTGGCCAGCCAAGTGGATGAGAAGGGCGTGTTGTTGGTCAGCCATATGGCCGGCGCAGCGGAAGAAATGACCGATGCGTTGGTGATCAACCCCTACGACCCGGAAGGTGTGGCCGACTCGATTCGACAGGCGTTGGAAATGCCCCTGGAACAACGCCGAGATCGGATGCATCGGATGCGGACCTACCTGGCGGCGCACGATATTCGAACCTGGGCGGACGATTGCTTGCGCGATGCGGGAATCCTTCCCCCTCATGATAGTCCCTCCCTTGACTAACCAACGCCAGACCACCCTCGGAGTGCGCCTGTGATCGCCTCAGCCTCACGGGCCGGTTTCCACTCGCCATTGATGCAGCCCCACGACTCTCCGCCCGTCATCGTTCCGAGGAGGCATTGCCGCAAGGCTTTCGATCGGCGACTCGCGGTTCTCATGGTCGTGGTTGTATCGTTCATGATGAGCGGCTGTGTCCAGCTGTCGAAACTGTTTGCCGTCACGCCGCCACCGGATCAACAGATCGATCGGCAGCAACAGGCGACGGTCGCACGCCTCAAGAGCATCGTCGAGCCGGAATTGAGGGACAACCTGACCGTCACCCTCCCCGCCGTGCGAAAGAGCCTGGCCGATCAATCCAACAAGGTGGCGAAGTTCAAGCGAAGCCTCGTCCTGGGCACACTGGCTGATCCTTGGGCAGGGCTTGCCGCGATCGAACAGGCCGGGTTGTTGGCCGCCACAGCCGCCGAATCTGGCGTCGAAGGTCTGCCCGCGGTAATCGACATTCTCGAAGGTCGGATGGATCGCGCAGGCACCTCCTTCGCACCACTCACCTTTCCCGTCAGTCTCGCCAGCGAGGAGTTGCTGACCTTTCTCACCGATGTGCTCGAACATGCCTATCAAGATCGCGAACAGGCGCTGCGTCATTTGTCGCCACAGGACCGGGAGTTTCTCTTCACGCAGGCGAGGCCTCTGGTCGAACAGTACACACCCCAAATCACGCCGCCGGCCCGACTCGCTGAAGCTGAAGCGGCGGCCACCTATGCCACCCTGCTCATGCAGCAGGTCGATTACGGCGCATTGGTCACCGGCGCCCAGCGACTGGCGCGGCTCGGCAATAGGAAATTCCTCCAGCAACTGGAGATCGCCTTGCACAATCGCAAACCAGTGGCACAGAGCGTCCCCGGCATTACCGGCGATCTCCTGCTGGTGCAGCAGACCTCGTACGGTTTGCTCGTCATCGGCGGGTATGGTCCCAACACCTACGACCTCGACAAGGGCGCGGCCCTGATCATCGACCTGGGAGGCAACGACAGTTATCGCGGACTCGTCGGCGCTAGCCCGAGCAGCGATCTCGGCAACAGCATGGTGATCGACTTGAGCGGCAATGACACCTATCAACCGGCTGCGCTGGGATTGGCGACAGGGCGCGCGGGTATCGGCCTCGTGATCGACCAGGGCGGCGACGACACCTATCGGCTGGCGCCCGGCACAGGCGGAGTCGGCCTCGCAGGCCTCGGCATCCTGTATGATGGAGACGGGCAGGATATTTACGAAGGAAGCCGATTTACCCAGGGTGCGGCGTTCGGCGGATTCGGCCTCCTGGTGGATCATGCCGGCGACGATCGGTATACGAGCTACGGGTACGCGCTCGGGTTTGGGGGACCGCTGGGTGTTGGCGCCCTGATCGATGTGGCCGGCAACGATGCGTACGATTGCGGCGGACGTTATCCCAGCGCCTACAATGACAGCGACACGCCTCAGGCTCGCCCCCAAGACCCCTCGTTTCAGTATGATTGTTTTGGACTGGGAACCGGAGCGGGGCTTCGCGTCTTCAGCAAACAACCGGCGCAACGGGCGCAGAGCCTGGCCGGAGGATGGGGCCTGCTGATAGACATGGCAGGCCGGGACCGGTATCGCAGTGCGAATTTTTCCCAAGGCCATGGGTACTTTTTCGGCCTGGGCGTCAAACTCGACCTCGCCGGCGACGACGAGCATCAAGCGGCACGCTATGGTCACGGCAGTGCGGCCCATTTCGGAGTCGGTCTGACGATCGATTATCAAGGCAAGGACCGCTATGGTTCGAAAGGTCCGTTCTACAACGGCGGCACCGCCTGGGACGGGAGTGTGGCACTCGCCGTCGACGGCGGGCCGGATAGCGACTTCTACGACCTGCCTGCCACGACCGGCTTGGGCATGGCCGACCTGGGTGGATGGGGGCTCTTCGTCGAAGAAGGGGGCGCGGACCAATACGCCGTCAATCGAGGACTGGGCGTGGGGACCGATACGAGCGTCGGGGCATTTCTGGACCTCGAAGGTAGAGACGACTACTCCTCTGTTCCTCCCGCACGTGCGGGCGTTCGCCCGGAACGGCTCAATCGACGAACCTACCTCGAAAATGCCGGCAGCCTGTTCATCGACCGCTGACCCTCACCGAGCTCCCTGCAGCCTCGTCGCCGCACGCGCAACGACCGTCACCCACATGGCCAGCACCCGTCGCTCACACGCGACGGGAATTTCGCTCGTCGCCGCCGTGCTTTATCCGGCCAGCGCTTCTCACACGGTTGAGGCCATCGGTGCTTGACTCACCCCCGCCCGTGGCTATCTGGAAGGACGGTGATCGGCGTGAGAGCGGGTATACCGCAAGTCTCCCCGCTGTGACGCGAAGATCTTCCGAGAACCTTGGAGGTTGACATGACTGATTCCACGACGTCCACACTCACACACCTTCCCATACTCCCGTTGAAGCGAACCGTCCTGTTTCCCGGCACGATGATGCCGTTGACGGTGGGACGTGAACGATCGATTGCCGCGGTCGAAGCCGCACTCAAGACCGAGGACAAGACCCTGCTCGTCGTCGCCCAGCGGGACGCACAAACCGACCAACCGACCTTGGAAGATCTCTACCCGATCGGGACGAAAGCCGTCATCAAACAAACGGCTCGGACTCCCGAAGGTCACTACAATATTCTGATCCAGGGTTTGGAACGGTTCGTGCTGCTCAAGCTCGATCAAGTCGATCCATACCTGCAAGCACGGGTGAAGCAACTCCCGGCCCCGTCGGAACGGAGCACGGAAGTCGAAGCGCTGCATCGGGCAATCCTGGATATCATCACCGAACTCCCGAAGCTGATCCAGACACCCGGCGTGCATGAAGCCGTGGCGGCACTGGGGACGGAAGAAGATCCGGTGACCCTGGCCTACCGGATCGCCTCCTTGCTGAACCTGACACTGGACGGCGAGCAACAACTACTCGAGGCCTCCACGCGGACGGACTTGCTGCGGGGGCTCTATGCGGCGCTCTCCCGGGAAGTTCAGATTCTGCAGTTGCGTGACAAGATCACCAGCGAGGCGAGGGAAAAGCTCGGCAAAACGCAGCGGGAGTATCTGCTGCGCGAACAACTGAAGACGATCCAACAGGAACTGGGCGAGGTCAACGACGAGGAAGACGAGGTGGCAGCCCTGAGGAAAAAACTTCAGGATGCCGATCTCCCCGAGCACGTTCGCAAAGAAACCGACCGGGAACTGGCTCGATTGGCGAAGACGCCCAGCGCCTCACCCGAGCATCAAGTGATCCGGAGTTATCTGGAACTCGTGTTGGAGCTGCCATGGAACAAGTCTTCAGAGGAAGGTCTGGACCTTGCGCACGTGCGGACCGTCTTGAATGAGGATCACTATGGCATCAAGGAAGTCAAAGAACGGATTGTGGAGCATCTGGCGGTGTTGAAGCTCAACCCGTCCGCTAAGGCGCCGATTCTCTGCTTGGTCGGCCCTCCCGGGGTGGGGAAAACCAGCCTGGGGCAATCGATCGCCAAAGCGATGGGGCGAACCTTTGAGCGGTTCAGCCTCGGCGGATTGCATGACGAAGGGGAACTGCGTGGCCATCGCCGCACGTATGTCGGAGCCCTGCCCGGGCGCATCATCCAGGCAGTCCGACGCGCTGGGGTGAACAACCCCGTCATCATGCTCGACGAAGTCGATAAGCTGGGACGGGATTTCCGCGGCGACCCCGCATCGGCATTACTCGAGATCCTGGACCCTGCGCAGAACCATACGTTCCGCGATCACTATCTCGATTTGCCGTTTGATCTGTCGAAGGTGTTCTTCATCACCACGGCCAACACACTGGAGACACTCACCCAGCCTTTGTTGGATCGGATGGAGATCATCCGGGTCAACGGATACAGCGAACGGGAAAAGCGAGAGATCGCGTTACGCTATCTCTGGCCGAGACGGTTGAAGGAGGCCGGGCTCCGGGCTGAAGACGTCACGTTGCCCGACTCGGTGCTCGACCACATCATCAGCCGGTACACCAGGGAATCGGGAGTCCGGCAATTGGAGCAGATGCTGGGCCGTATTACTCGCAAGGTTGCCGTGACCTTTGCGGATCGGCCGGCGGACGCCGCGGCGATACCAGTGGCGATCACGCCGGAGCTGCTGGACGAATGGCTCGGCCAAGAACGCTTCCAGCCGGAAGAGGCACGAAAGAATCTCCCGGCCGGTGTGGCCACGGGACTGGCCTGGACACCAACCGGCGGGGATGTTCTCTATATCGAAACAACCCTGTTGCCGGGCAGTCACGAACTGACCCTGACGGGACAGCTGGGGGAAGTGATGCAGGAGTCCGCACGCGCGGCACGCAGTTACCTCTGGTCGCATGCGGAGAGTATGGGGCTGGACATCTCGCGCTTCAAACGCAACGGCGTGCACATCCACGTTCCGTCCGGTGCCATTCCCAAAGATGGCCCTTCGGCCGGAATTACCATGGCGACGGCGCTGGCTTCCGCCTATGTCGGCAAGCCGGTGCGAAGCGATACGGCCATGACCGGCGAGATCAGCCTGACGGGATTGGTGCTGCCGGTCGGCGGGATCAAGGAGAAGGTGCTGGCGGCACATCGAGCCGGCATCAGGCGCATCATCCTCCCGAAGGCCAATGAGAAAGACCTGAAGGACGTGCCGCAGGAAGTGCGAGAGGAACTCACGATTCTGCCGGTCGAACGGATCGAAGAGGTGCTCCCGGCTGCATTCAATCAGGATGCCACCTCCCCGGCGGAACGGCATGAACCAGTGACGACCTCCAGCGCATCGTAACCCTCGAGGCCCCGGCGACAACGCCGGGGCCTTGTTCTCGCCGGTTCGCTGCTCGCTTCACCCACCAGGCTCTTCACCCGCACGACGACCCATCCGTTCGCCTTGCCCTTCCGTAAAGACATCTGTAAGGTGAGACGTGCCGGTACCGTGGATGACCATCGTCGACGCCTACGCCAAGGAGACAACCATGTCAGGGAACATAGAGATCGGACCGATCGTGAAAGTCACTAAGACCGACGAAGAATGGAAGAAATTGCTGGCGCCTGCTGCCTATCAAGTGCTCCGGCATGAAGACACTGAGCGTGCGTTTACCAGCCCGTTGCACGAGAATCACCAGTCGGGCATCTACTATTGTGCCGGCTGTGATCTCCCGGCCTATTCCTCGGAACAGAAGTTCGACAGTGGTACCGGCTGGCCAAGTTTCTGGCAGCCCATCGACCCCAAGGTGGTCGAAACCCGCACCGACACCAAATTTTTCATGACCCGCGTGGAAGTCCACTGCGCTCGCTGCGGCGGCCATCAAGGCCATGTCTTCGATGACGGCCCAAGACCGACAGGGTTGCGCTATTGCATCAACGGCGTCTCCCTCAAATTTGTGGCGGCGTGAACAGCTCCTGGCACCGCTCTGACACCGAACGCCGATCCCTGTAGCGCGGCGGCCGCAGCTTGCAATTTGTCGCAGAACGCTCCTAGACTGACCGACCTCATGACTGTCTCGTCCTCCATACGGCTCGCCTACGTTAGCCTGCTTCTGGGAGGCAGCCTCCTCGGTTGCTCCCAATCCAGTGATGTCCTCTCGAACAACTTGAACGCCTGCCTCATCGTCACGGAAGCGGATGTAGAACTTGCAATCGGTACGCCCGTGACGCCAGGCCTCCGCCAGAACGACCGGCAATGTCTGTATCAAGCCAAACGAAACCCTCAGGAAACCGTGACGGTCGAACTGAATCAAGGACCGGATGGCGATAAGAAGAGCCTCTTTCAGGATCAGCGGAACAAGGCCGGAAATCAACCGGTTCCCGGCGTCGGCGATGGCGCATTCACGCTCAAGTCACCGATCGGCGGCATCCAGCTGACGTTCTTAAAGGCGGATGCACTCGTGACGCTCTCGCTCACCTCGCCGAAACAGGCTAATCCCCAAGCCGCGGTGACGAATCTCGCCAAAGTCGCGGCGACGAGACTCGGCAGCCCCATACGCTCGGCCGCCGCCGCGGAACCAGGAATCACGGGCACCCCTTCGCAGTGGGCCGGTGACTGGTACGGGTGCATGCCCGTCGGCTTGATGTACGGCAAAGGACATCTCGTCTTGACCGATCGTGGCACCTGGACGTTGACGACTGCTGTGGTCATGGCCGGAACCGTGACAGCGGGCCGTGGTCGCTGGGAAGCGGAGTCCTACCCGGAGATTCTGCACGGTACCTATCAATTGGCAGGCGCCGACCGGTTTTCTACCACCGGCATCTTAAGCGTGAGTTGGGACAAACTCCCCAAGAACCAGCCCCCCAGCAAATTCGACCCGATTCTTTGGCAATCCTTTACGGCCGTTCCGCATAAGGTGGCCGTCAAGCGACTTCCGCCGGTCGAGCCTTCCCTCGTGGGTACGTGGGAAGGATCGGTGAAGTTTGTCGATCACCAAGAGGAATTTATCTGGACGATCACCGCGGCCAATGTATCGGAATTTTACAAGGCCACCTCACAGACCGGTCGAATCGAGCAGGAACAGGATCGCTTTCGGCTCGTAGTGACACAAGGTAAAACGGCTCCGCTGTCGGTGCGCGTCGTGTCCCAGGAGAAAATGGAACTCACCGACACGAGCGGCACCGTGTCCCAGTGGAATCGGAACGAAAAGCTCCTCTCACGGTGTTAGGTCTGGCGGCCGCAAGGCTGCGAGCAAGAGCAGACTGTCCAATGCCTCGCGCTTGACCAGATCCGCCCTCTCCCGATACAGTGGAGTCATGCGCTCCAGAATCATCGCCGCATGTGCGTGTGCCATCATCTCTGTCCTACCCGTCAGCCTCTATGCGGCATCCGGCGACGAACCGCATCCTGCGGACCGTGAGGCCCTGTACGAAGGCCTGCTTCCCGAGAGGTTACTCTGCGACCTGTACAACCAAGCGCGTGCCGCCTTGCGGGAGCATGTCGAGATCGATGGCGTGTTTCCCGACGACGTCGCCAGCGGACGACGACCGGGGGAGTTCCGGCTGAAGTTCTTCCCTCAGGGTAAATCTCGTTCGCAGGAGCACGTGACGGCTGAAGGATCATTCCGCCGTTCACCCGATACCGACCAGCAGGAACTGACCCTGCGCTTCAAGTCATCGAAGCAGACGCCGCAGTCCGGATCGTCTTCGAACCAAGACGTGATGTAGACATCCCGATACCGTCCTTCGCCTTCACCACCGAGCCCTTCATCGCGACATGGAGTTTCCGGCGACGTCATGCGTGCGTGTGCCCGGGATGTTCGGTACAGGCCGGTCCCTCCGCGATTCTCATGCTTGACTCATGTTGGTGCGAGGCATAGGATACTTTTTAGTGCATGCCCGATCCGCCTCAGCCTGGAGGTGGCCGTCATGTTCCTCCGTGGAGCGATAATCCAACCGGACGGACATGGCAGGTGTGGCCTGTTCTCCTCACCTAGTCTTTCCAATTATCGGGCCGAGTTGTCTTTGTCAGAGGGGGATATCCCCTTCGACTGTCCAATCCTCATCCCCAGTGACCATCCACCTCCTGTCGGTGTACTCGTGTCGGATACGACGACAACCGGAGCCGGACCGACGCCCGTGATGCGGGCAACACCACCGACCTCGCTGCCGAGAAGACTGGTTGAACACTTCCTCCCACCGAGCCTTCCAGTCACCTGGTCCATTGTGGAGTTCAAACTACGCGCAGAATTTTCATCAACCACCGTGAGGACGCCACGCCTGCTCCCGAAGGTCGGAAGCGTTCGCATCGGAAGATCAGGCAGGGCACAAAAGGACTCGCGCGGGGAAGTCGCGAGAGAGTGATCTATGTCCGGAGTCTATTGGGGAATCGTGGCAGGGCTATTGGCGATGGTGGCAACCCTGTTTGTGTGCATCGACATCGCCTACTCCGCTGGAAGCGGATCGCCCAAGACCTCGAGCGGAAGTGTCGAGGGAGCAGCCCAAGCAGGCACACACACCAAAGCCAGCTCACGCCAGGCTGCCTAAATACGGGAGAGCGGATACCACGAGCCTGCGCTCCTGATGCCGGAGGTGTCGCATGGTCGAGATCATTGGTCTCGGAACGATGGTTGCGCTTGTGTGGCTGATCGCCTGGTCAATGGCCGGCGAAAGTGAATCGGAGAAGAGGAGAATGATTTCCTCTCTTCGAAACAATGCTGCCACGGTAAGCCAAACGCGGACCAGACACGCAGCCTAGGTCGACTGCCTGAAGCATACAGGCTCTTGCAGACTCTTAGTTCGGCAAGAGAGAGGAGAGTACTGCCTGAAACAGAACCCTTGGAGGCTGTGACGGCAGATGGGCTCAGGTGAGTAGCTGCGGCTGTTGGGTTCCGGCGATCACCTCTTCCGTAATGACCACTGCTTTGACGTCGGCTAGTGCCGGCACGTCATACATCAGTTCCAACATCACCTCTTCCAGAATCGTCCGCAACGCCCTGGCTCCGGTTTTCATCACCGCCGCCCGGCGCGCGATCGCCTTGACTGCCGAGTCGGTGAACTGCAAATCAACGCCTTCGATTTCAAACAAGGCTTGATACTGTCTCACCAGTGCATTGCGGGGCTCAGTCAAGACTCGAATGAGCGCCGGCACGTCCAAGTCGGCCAGAGTGGTCAACACAGGAAATCTCCCCACAAACTCGGGGATGAGTCCGAACTTCAGCAGATCCTCGGCCTGCACATGGCGCAGCACCTCGGTATGGCCGTGGATCTCTGCGCTGGAAGCGTCGACGCCAAACCCCAACCGCTTGGGCATCGTCCGTTGAGCGATAAGTTGGTCCAGTCCGACGAACGCCCCGCCGGCAATGAAAAGGATATTCGTCGTATCCACACGGATATAGTCCTGCTCGGGATGCTTCCGGCCTCCCTTGGGCGGCACATTGCAACTCGTGCCCTCCACGAGTTTCAACAACGCCTGCTGAACCCCCTCGCCTGACACATCTCGCGTCAGGGACGGATTCTCAGATTTTCGACTGATCTTGTCGATTTCATCGATGTAAATGATGCCCGTTTCGGCACGCGCCACGTCATAGTCGCAACTCTGAAGCAGCTTGAGGACGATGTTCTCGACATCCTCCCCGACATAGCCGGCCTCGGTCAGCGCCGTGGCATCCGCAATCGCAAAGGGCACGTGGAGAATGCGAGCCAGGGTCTGAGAGAGCAGTGTTTTCCCGGTCCCGGTCGAGCCGATCATCAGAATGTTCCCCTTCTGCAGATCGACGTGTTTGAGCCGTTCCCGGTTGGCAATACGCTTGTAGTGATTGTGAACCGCGACGGAGAGGACTTTCTTGGCATGCTCCTGCCCGACGACATAGTCATCAAGCGCGGCTTTGATCTCAGTCGGCTTGGGAAGAACCAGCGGCAGCGACGACGATGGGCTCTTCGTGCCCCCATTCTTGCTCTCACTCAGAGACAGGGAACAGCGTTGAACACAGTCCTCACAGATCAAAAGAGAGGACGTCGCGCGGCAGGAGTAGCAGGTATGCGGTTCCGGACTGCTGAGGAGAGAATGGACAACGTCGTGATGTTTGCCGCAGAAGGAACACTGACGGTCCGGTTGTTGTGCAGAATGCCGCTTGTCCCAGAACACGCCGCGTGCCTCCCGGTGATCACGTGAGCCGCCTGCTGGAGGCTATTCTATGCTTCACGCGGGCCGCCCTGCAAGCAGGCGGCGGCGTGAAGCATCGGCACGGACGAGAGCCGGGAGGGTCTTACGGAGGAGGCGAACCACACGCCAGGCGACCGGGATTAGAAATGAAACCCAATCCCACCGGCCACCAGATGCGCTCGATAATTGAGCGTAAATGATGGGCCGTGGGACCCATCCGCCAATTCACTTTCCCATTGATAGTTCGCGACAAAATATTTGTATTCGGTAAACAGGAACATCCTCTCCCCCACATTGGCGCGTAGCCCGCCGATGAACTGGTAGGCAAACGCACCATCGGCCGCATTTTCCCGTACCACCCCGACCGAACTATGCTGGAGATCCAAGTCCCGGGCGAACCCTCCTGATAAACCGACTCCGACTCCGACATAGGGCTGAATGATTTCGCCCGGGTATCGCAACAACAGGTTCGCCATGGCATTGACAGACTGGAGACGAAAATTCGCACTTCTGGTCACCCCACCTGTCGTCGCGGTAGGCGCATTCACCTTGCCGTCAAGACCGGATAATTCTGCTTCCAACCCGACGAACTGTCCCGTGAAGGCCGGAAAGAATCCGACCTTTAATCCGCCGCCCAACCCGCCCTGCACGTCGGTATTCGTAAAGGGGTCTTCCTGCAATCGCACCGGACGATTCAGGGGACGACTCCCCTGCATATAGCCACTCACGTACCATTCCGTCTTAGCCTCATCCTGCTTGCCTTCGGAAGCAACCGCGGAAGGCTTGGCCGCGGCAGCAGTGGAATCTGCCGCCCACGCACTCGACGCAGCGGCTTGGATGCACAGGACCGTGATAAGACGCACAGCCAGAGACCAAGATACAGGTGTCATGAGTCACTCCTGTGAGGGGAAAAGCAGGGCAGGACTCGAACGCCTGCCGTAGATTTTTCTTACCACAAGAAGGATCGATGACAAACTGATTCGGCACTTGCTGCACCGGCATCGGAACGCGAGTCAGGGACAGCGTGTACACGGCGAGGCAACGCGTACGAATCCACCGCGAGGGCCGTCGTTGGGCGAGGAAGCGACACCTACGTATCGGCAAAAAACCGCGCAAGCATCTCGATCGACACCAACCCCACCAGGATCTGACCATCAGCTCGCTGAAGGAGTGGCACCCCCTGATGCTCCGTCTGCTCCCACTGCTCGCCCCAAGCCATGAGGACTCGCTCCACTGGTGCGGCGCCGTCCCCCACGATCTGATCGGCCACAAAACCCTGTCGGCTCGCCTCCTGCCGCAGAACCTCGTGGTCCGAGAGATCCTCCCCCTCACACCAAAACCGTCGATACAGGGCGGACACAAACGCACGCCCTCGCACGTGATCCAGGTTCAGCGCCCGAGCGGCAACGGCGATGGCCAGGCCGGTATTGGGTTTTCCCTTCGGCAGCAGGATCGTCAATTCCGGCGCAAGCCGTCGGACCATCTCGACTTCTTGCTTCAGGTCGGCACCCAAATGTCCGGCCCAGGTCCTCATCGGCACAGGCAGATGCGGCGCATGCTGTACTCCGTGCCAGGCGATCTGCCCTACGACCTCCAGTCTCTGCAAGCGCTCATGTAACGCATAGCAGAAGGGACAATTGAAATCGCTATAGAGTCGGTACGTGTTCATCGAGCAACTACTCAGCTGTGCCGACCAGGCCGGCCTGAATCATCATAAGGCGAACCCATTCGGCAACGAAGTGTGGTGTTGTGGCTACGGTTTCGCCGGGATTGTGGACAATCATAAGCCAACCGTTCCGATGCTACTCGGGCACAATCCCGAGGATGCGCACCGGAGCGCCGCTGCCGCCGGCGATTTTCATGGGCAGCGCGATCAGAGTGGCGCCTGATGGCGGAAGTTCATCGAGTCGCGCAACGTTTTCCAGACCATACAGCCCGGCCCCATTGACGATGCGGTGAACCACGAAGTCCTGGGAAGGACCATAATCAATGCTCGGCGTATCAATCCCGATTCCGGCAATGTGCCGTTCGGCTGTCAGGAACCGAGCTACCTCCTCTGAGAATCCGGGGAAATGCAGCGTCGTGGGAACATCGGGCGTCGCGCTCCCGAAATACCGCTCGCGATGCTTCCAGTGGGCGCCCCAGCCAGTCAGCATCATCACCAGGGAGCCGGGGGGGATGGTTCCATACTGACTCTCCCAGCGATGCAGATCAGACAGGGACAGTCGATAGTCAGCCTCCTTCGCCGCGGAGCCACGCACATCGATCACCACCGCAGGCCCTATGAGGCGCTCGACTGGAATGCCGTCGATTCCCACCTGTCCCTGAGCGAAATGGATCGGTGCATCCATATGCGTCCCGGCATGCTCGGACAGCGCCACCTGCCCCGTTGCATACCATGCCTCATCGACCGTTCCACCCCGTGCACTACCGTCCCGGTGAAACGGAGGATTGCTCGGCCACACCAGCGTCGTCTCGTCGAAGCTGTAGGTCAGATCAATCATATGAGATGCGGCATGGACCCTGTGCTGCCAACCACCGACGCCCAACATGACGACCAGCAACCACGGTAAGGCGATCACCGGAAACCTTGGTCGTTCCACACACCGCTGCCTCATCCTGCACTCCTTGTCCGTATCACATTCGCTCGATTCATGAGAGGGAAACACTACCCTCTCACACGCGGATACGGTACCCTTTCGCTCCCCGTTCGTGCAATGGAAGGACGACACGATGACTGATGAGCATCTCCGGTTTTCAGGGCAACGTTTTTCTGCGGAGTACCAGATTCACGGCTCAGCCGAAGAGGCCCGCCGACGGGCCCATTTGCTTTGTATCGACCAGACCGTCGAGGCCGCAGATCATCTCATTCCTCCCGGGCCGATCAGAGATGAACTCGTGGGTCGCGTGGAGCATCTCGACGCTCTAGCCGATGGGCGGTATTCCGCACGGCTCTCGTTTCCCGTCGAACTGCTCGACGGCACGATGAGTACGCTCCTGCACATGAGTTTCGGCATGGCCAGCTTGCAGGGTGGAGTGCGCCTGGTTGACTTGCGCCTTCCCGATGCGACCCTCACCAGAATAGCCGGTCCCCAGACAGGCGTCGCTGGACTTCGTGCGATACTTGATGTTCCACGACGCCCTCTGACCTGTGCGGTCCTGAAACCGCTTGGTCTCACCCCTTCGGACCTGACTGTGCTGGCGTACGAATACGCCCTCGGCGGGGTTGACCTCATCAAAGACGATCAAAGCCTTGGCGATCATCCATTTTGTCCGTTCGAAGAGCGCGTCGCACGCTGTGCGGAAGCCGTCGCGACGGCATCGATGGCAACAGGTCGACGCTGCCTTTATGCACCGCACGTGTTCGGGCCTTGGCCGAAACTCCTCGAACGAGCCCTCGTGGCCAAGAATGCCGGAGCTGGGGCACTCCTGATCTGTCCTGGACTGACCGGCTTCGATGCCGTGACCGCGCTTTCCCGCCTCTCCTTACCTCTGATCACGCACCCGGAGTTTCTCGGGACCCACTACGTGAACCAGGACAGCGGCATCGCCCCACCAGTCCTCTTCGGCCTGCTTCCCCGTCTCGCCGGTGCCGACATCTCCATCTACCCCACCTGTGGCTTGAACTATCCCATCTCCCAGGCCGATTGTCGCGGCATCGCCGACGCCTGTCGTACGCAGTTGGGATCGCTCTTCCCTATGCTTCCAACCGCCGCGGGACGGATGAACGCATCACGGATTGATGAGATGATGACGCTGTATGGAGCCGACGTCGTATTCATTCTCGGCAGCGACCTCCGCCGTGATCCCACAAATATTCGCGCCGCATATCGAGACTTTCTTCGCCTGCTTCACGCTGATTGACGTGCGGTCATCACATCTATCATCACTTCACATATAGATCATAACTCCTTGTTTAGTAAATTTTATTTCGATCTCATCACCCAACCGGTCCCGCTACCGGCATCCTCGTCGAATTATCACCCATGAGACCCTCTGCTCCTTCGAAACAGGTACCCATTGGCCACCACTGCTCTTCATTTCTGTCAAGTTTCATTCGGGCAGCACCGATACAGGCCATAGCCTAAAGTCCTTCCGTAGGTCAAAACCGTTACGTGAGTCTCGAGACGCTCATGCCGATCGCAAACACGTCCAGCGACCCCAATAAGCTCGACAAGACGGACAGCATGAAGCTGAGTCCCGAGTACCTTCGCATCGGCATGTACGTCGACTTGAACTGCTCCTGGTTTCGACATCCCTTTCCGCGACGTTCCTTCAAACTGACCTCGCAAAGTCAGATCACGACGATCAAGGGTCTCGGGTTGGGGACCGTCCTGGTCTATCCGAAAGAATCAGACCCCGAGACGGATGGGGAAGCCGCACCGATCGAGTCCGCCGCAGAGCCAGCATCGGCGCCTGAATCTGCCGCTGAGCCGAGCCATGAAGAGGCGACAGCCGAACCGGCCCCGCTGGTCGAGCAGGAGATGCCGACGCAAGGAGATTATCATCAGGCTGCGCAGATGGCCTCCGAAGCCTATCGTGAGATGCTCGGAAACAGTTCGAAGATCATGAAGGAACTCTCGAGTGGGTCAGAGGAAGGCCTGCGGTCGGCGGAATCTATGATCGGCGGACTCAGTACGCTCCTCACCAACACGGAAGCGGCCGGGACCGTGGCAAGTGCCTTTGACCCCGAAGACGTCGAGAATGCGTCGGTGATCCGTGCGATGAATGTCGCCACACTCTCCATGCTCGTCGCTCAGCAGTTTGAGATCGACCAGGAAGCACTGCAGATGATCGGGATGGCAGGCCTTCTCCTGGATATCGGCGAACACCGCATCCCGCGACATATTCTTCAAACCCGCGCCCGCCGCTCAGAGGTCGAGAATGTGAAGTACCAGCTCCACCCCTACCTTGGCGTGGAGATGCTGAGAAAATTTCCTCACATTCCCGAAGAAGTCCTGGATGTCATTCGCAGTCACCATGAACGGCTGGATGGTTCGGGGTATCCCGAGAAGCTGAAGGGGGATCAGATTTCACTCCCCACCCGAATCGTGAGCGCGGTCGACCATTACGACTCACTGGTCAATAGTCTGCATGCGGAAGACGCCCTCACCCCGGCGGAAGCCCTGGCCACCATGTACAAGTATCAGAGTCAGATGTTTGCTGCGGATGTTCTCGTGGCGATGATTCAGACCCTGGGTGTCTATCCGCCGGGAACGGTCCTGGCCCTCTCAGATGGTCGGTTTGCTCAAGTACTCAACATCAACTTCAAGTATCGGTTAAAGCCATTGGTCTTGCTTTACGATGAGCAGACTCCGGCAGAACAACCTGTCACGGCGGACCTCCAATCACAAGACCAACTCACCATCCTCCGTGGCATGTCTCGCGACGAATTGCCGCGGAAAGTCGTCGAGTACTTCCGGTTGAAACGGTATACCGGCTACTTCATCCAATCTTCTATCCGCGCTGCCTGAAAACGATCCAGCCAAACGAGATGCGACTGGCAGCCACAGGATGCAGTGTGGTATGTCCCAGCCATGGCCAAGCCTCGTATTCTCTTCGTCACGCCCCCGCTCACCCAACTCAATACGCCGTATCCGGCCACGGCCTATCTGACTGGCTTCTTGCGATCACGCGGCTATGAGACGGAACAGGCGGATCTGGGCCTCGACATGATCCTGCGCCTCTTTTCACGGCCAGGCCTCGAACAGGCGTTTCATCGAATCAAGCAGACGGATACAGCCTGGCCCGGAGAGGTCTACCAAATCCTGGCCCTCGAAGAGGCTTACCTGGCAACCATCGAGCCAGTCGTGGCCTTTCTTCAGGGAAAGGATCCTATGCTGGCCCCGCACCTCGCCAGGCCGGGATTTCTTCCTGAAGGGCCGCGATTTTCGGCCGATCGCCGGCCAGGCGAAGGCATGCACGTCTGCTCCCCGGCCGATGCCGCCCGCCATCGGGCAACCCTCTATATCGAAGATCTCACTGATCTGCTGCACGAAACCGTCGCGCCCCACCTGTTCCTGAATCGTTACGCCGAGCAGATCATGGAGGCGACGTCCTCGTTCGACCGGATTGAAGAAGCCTTATCACAGCCCTTGAGTTTGACCGACAACCTGCTCCTCGAGGCGCTCGAGGCACAGCTGGCTCGCACGACTCCAGATATCGTCGGCCTCACGGTACCCTTCCCTGGAAACCTCTTCGGGGCCCTGCGCATTGCGCAAGCGATCAAGACCCGGCAGCCAGGCACCACGGTCGTGATGGGCGGCGGTTACGTGAACACGGAACTGCGACGATTGCAGGACGCTCGGCTATTTCGCTACGTGGATTATGTGACGCTGGACGACGGAGAGCGTCCGCTGCTGTGCCTTCTCGATTTCCTGGCGGGGAACCGTCCGCCTACCAAACTTTGCCGCACCTTCACCCTGGTCGAAGGGCGGGTTTCGTTTGAGAACGGAAGCACCGAGCCTGATCTACCGATGCACGAACTCGGCACCCCGACCTATGCCGGACTGCCCTTGCACAATTACCTCTCCATACTCGACAGTCTGAACCCCATGCACCGCCTCTGGTCCGAGGGGCATTGGAATAAACTGACCGTGGCCCACGGGTGCTACTGGAAGCAGTGCACGTTCTGCGATGTTGGACTGAACTATATCGCGCGGTATGAGACAACCCCGACCGACGTGTTGCTCCGACAGATCGGCACCCTGATTCACGAAACCGGGCAACGAGGCTTTCACTTCGTCGACGAGGCCGCGCCCCCGGCAGCGCTGAAAGCGCTCGCGCTGCGCTTGCTCGAAACGGGCCAAACGATCTCCTGGTGGGGCAATATCCGCTTCGAAGACGCGTTCTCGGCCGATCTGGCACGGCTCCTTGCTGCATCCGGCTGCATCGCATTGACCGCCGGCCTCGAGGCGGCCTCGGACCATCTTCTCGAGCAGATGAAAAAAGGAATCACCGTCGACCAGACTGCACGGGTCGCGGCTGCGTTTCGCCAGGCCGGGATCCTGGTCCACGCGTACCTAATGTATGGATGCCCAGGGGAGACGATTCACGACACCGTGGATTCTTTGGAACGCGTGCGACAGTTGTTCGCCGGCAACCTGTTGCAATCCGCCTTTTGGCACAAGTTTACGGCCACCGCCCACAGCCCCATCGGGCTCAATCCGGCTGCCGAAGGTCTCACAATTCTCGGTCCGGCATTTGCCGGGTTTGCGGAAAATGATCTGCGCCACGCCGACTCCCGCGCCACCTGCCCGCCCTGGCTTGGGGACGGACTACGCACCGCCGTCCTCAACTATATCGAGGGGGCGGGGCTCGACCTGCCGGTACAGCGCTGGTTTACGCATCGCGTGAAGCCGTCGCGCGTGGCTCGCACCTGGCTCAAGCAGGCTCTGGCTGAGATCTCTCCGATTCCGCTTACTGCCGAACGTCGCTGTGTCTGGACCGGAAGCACTCCCGTCGTCGTGTCACAGACAAAGAGGCTGACCCGCATCATCCTCCCCACCCGCACGGAAGACTTCTCGCTCAACCTTTCCCGCCCCCAAGTCGAGTGGCTCCTCACGCTTCTTCGAGACTCCATGCCTTCTTCACATCCGGCAGGCTACACCTACCCGCGCTTCGCCGACATGATGGCGACGTTTCCCGGTTCCGGCACTCAAGGGTTCAAGCGATTCGCCGCTTCCGCCGCCTGGCAGACCATCAGGCAGGCAGGATTGCTGCTCGTGTGACACGCAAGCCGTCCTGGCCCCGATTGCCCTCCTCCTGCTTGGAAGCGGACTGGCGGTACTGGTCTGGGCACGACGACAGTCTCTCCTGCCTCAATACGCTCGACACACGCAGTCAGAGCGTCGGTCGAGGGGAGCTGCTGACACACCGGCTCCCCGTGTTCCTTCCCCCTACAGTCCCTCGACCAAGCATCTCGAGAAACCTTCCGCCCAGGACAAAGGCCCCGCTTCATGCAAGCATCGTACGGTCCGGGTCGGCAGCGTTCCCGCTGGTGTCACATCCGTGCAACGACCGGCACATGAACTCGTGAAGAGAACTGGACGGGGAATGGCCGTGAATGAATCGACAGGCACGAACCGGTGAGGCTGAGCATCGAGGAGATTCGCTTCTCACTGCATGAACGGAGGAGCCGGCTGATCAGCCGGCTCCTCCTACTGGTTCGCGGGACAAGAGTCTCGTCTACTTGTTAGGTTGCGGGGTCAAACGCAGATAGGGCTTGATGACCTTGAACCCTTTGGGAAAGAGGGTCTTGGCTTCGGCATCGTTCACCGCAGGGGTGATGATGCAATCTTGCCCGTCTTTCCAATTCACCGGCGTCGCCACCTTGTACTTTGCAGTCAGTTGCAGCGAATCCACCACCCGCAGCAATTCATCGAAGTTTCTTCCGCAGGACGCCGGATAGGTCAACATCAGCTTGATCTTCTTGTCCGGCCCGATCACAAACACCGAGCGCACCGTCATGCTATCCAGCGAATTCGGGTGGATCATGTCATAGAGATCGGCCACCTTCTTTTCCGGGTCGGCAATGATAGGGTACGCCACGGTGCAGTTCTGGGTGTCATTGATATCTTTCATCCAGCCGCGATGTGAATCCAGCGGATCCACGCTGATAGCAAGAATCTTGACTCCGCGCTTATCGAACTCTCCCTTAATTCTGGCCATATACCCCAACTCGGTCGTGCAGACTGGGGTGTAATCCTTGGGATGCGAAAACAGAATCCCCCACCCGCCCCCAAGCCATTCGTGGAAGTTGATCGTCCCTTCCGTCGTTTCAGCTGTAAAGTTCGGGGCGTCATCGCCCAATCGTAGTCCCATGATTCCCTCCTTCAAGAACGGTTCGAACCCGTTGATCTCTATGGCACATGACAGCGTAAAGAAGAATAAGGTTACCGTTTCTGACAAGGGTGGCGCAAGCGGCACCTGCTCCCCGATGACGGCCGACGCTCGAGGAACATCAACACGGCCATGCGCCCACTCAAGTTTTCTCTTCGCCTTCCGATAAGAAGCCCAGGAGTCAAAGGAGATCGCATGGAAAACTCACGACCGCCCGCGAGCGGGCTCCGCATGTCGAATGATGCCATGTATCGTTTGCTCCGAGAGGGATGCATCAAAGAATTTAACGTGAAACGGGCCACCGGGGAAAAGGTGGATCTGACTCGCTGCGATTTGCGCGGGCTGGACTTACGGGGCCTGGAAGTCGACGGACTGGATTTCACCGACTGCTACTTTCGCCAAGCCGACCTCCGCGGGATCGATTTTCGCAAAGCCATTCTGCAAGGCGCCAGCCTCAATGCGGCCAAGATTTCCGGCGCCTATTTCCCCGAGGAGTTGAGCGCCAGCGAGATCGAATTGTCTCTGCTCCACGGCACCCGGATGCGCTACCAGCCGAAGCCCTAGCCTAGACGGTGAGTCTAACTGCCCGTCAAATTGAGATGGGCCCTCACTTGTTGACCGTCCGACGCAGCCACGTCCACGTCCAGGAGAAAGACCCGATCCTCCGACAGGCCTCCCTGCTCGATCAGATGTTCGCGAATGGCCTTGGCACGACCCTGCGCCAAGATCCGCAGTTCCGACTCCTCCACCGCCATCGCCGGAACCAGCTGTTGCCGCAGTTCGTCAGCCGACAGCACGCGCTCGACGGATTTCCCTCCCGGTAACGATTCGCTCTTCATCGGCTGCTTGCCCAGTTTCTCGGCATACAGATCGCTGAGCAGTTCGAACTCTCTCGACGGGGAAGGGACGCTTTGCACATTCTTGGTGCCGCCCTGCGTGAATCGCCGCTGCACGTCGGCGGAGATTTTTTGCATAGCCAACGCATCGCGATCACGAGCAGGATCGGCAGTCCCAGCCACATCCACCCGCAACCCTGGTCGTTCCTGAAGCGCCTTGGCGACTGAATCAATTTTCTTCCGCTCTACTTCGCTCAACTCTTCGCTGCCTGGGACAAATTCAACAAACTGTAAGTCTTCTCCGCCCCCGCCTACGAGTCCACCCAGCGCCGAAAATGGAGAGGTCGCCACTTTGGTCACCAGATTGACCAATGCGTTGAGCACCACCCGGCCGTAACGAAAATCCGGCTCAGTCAAATCCCCGCGCACCGGCATGTCGATATCGATCCGCCCTCGTCGATCTTTCAGCAATCCTACGGCCAAACGCACCGGCAGGCTCGTCGCATCCGGGCTGTCGGTTTTCTCTCCGAAGGTCAATTGGTCCACCAGCACTTTATTTTCTCCCACCAATTGCTTCTTCGACACCTGATACATCAAATCCAGCGACAGCTTGCCTTTGGCGATGGGAAACCCGACATATTTCCCCGCGTATGGCGAGACCGCCGTGAGATCCACACCCTGAAACAAAAAGGTCAGATGAGTATAGGCCTCCTCACTCAGCGGATTGATCTGGCCCTGAATCTTGAGCGGCGCCACCTCGTCGACTTTCCCGACCAGCGCTACCTCGGCCTTGGCCACCTGCTTAGACGACAAGCCTTTGATCGTGCCGCTGAGATCCGTAATGCCGGTGGCCACAACCGGGTCGATGGATTCATCCACGAATGTCGCCGACAACTTCGACAACCGCACGACATCGATCTCGATCGGCGTCGGGGGCGGCGCGTTCTTCGGAGAGGATTCGCGGACCGCCGCGGGTGTAGTCGGAGTTGCCGCTGCTTCCGGTTTGCGCATCAACTGTGACAAGTTCAGCACACCGTCCTTCCCGGTGATGAGTTGCACCGCCGGATCTCGCAGCGCAATTTCGCCGATCTTGACCTTGGTCGGCGAGACCTCCACTGCCATCTTGCGCAATCCCAATGCGGTCCAGCCCAGAAATTCCTTTCCCGACACCCGATCAGCCACATGCAGCTTGTTGATCCCCACCTGGCCCACATAGCGCAGCATGGGGTCAGACTCCGGTCGGCTCCGGTAGATCACCTCGCCATCCACTTCCAATTCGCCGTCCTTGATATCGACCAGCATGGTGCGATCCAGATAGGGCTGAAACGGACGGAGGCCGATATGCTCCAACTTCAGCGCGAGAGACACCTGCAGCGGGTCAAGTTGCAGGGTGCCGCGGCCGTCGACCATCCCCTCTTGATTGAGGCGGAAACCGGTTGTGACCGGAATCGACCCTCGCAGCGGGACATGCAGATCCTTGGCCGTCATCTGGACATTCTCTAGACTCAGTTGTGCCGGCATCGTGAGGGTTCGATCTTCAAACTCCACCCGTGTCTTGGCAACTTCGACGGCCTGCACGTCGACGGACCATGGCGGTGCCGCCCCCTGACCCGGCTGAGCCACCTGTTCAGTCTCCTCCTGCGGCTGAGGGACTGGGGCGAAGAGCGGCTTGAAATTGACCACGCCATCCTGACCGAGCCAGGCGCGAATGTCCGCTCCGGTCAAGGCCGCGGTGCCGATTCCCAGCTCCCGCTTCGACAGGTCCAGGCTGATTCCGTCTATGCCGAAAGACGGCACCGTCAGTACCGGCTCACGACTCCCCGCTTCCGACAGTCGGAAATCCGCCAACTGAACCTTGCCCTCTGTCATCTGCAGATTGACAGGAGAAAGACGCGTGTCGAAGTGATAGCGGGCATCGACCGACAACTTTCCACTCAGGATATCGAATCGAAACCGGTCGCGGAGGCTAGGCCAAAAGGTATTCAAACCAACGTGCGACAATGACACATGCCCGTCGGATTCGAGTGGATCGAGCTGAAATGTGCCTTCCCAGGACAATACTTCCTTCTCGCCGAACTCCGCCGTAAACGCATAGGCACTTTCGCTCCCTCCCTTGCTGCTGAAGTTGCGGACAGAAACCTCGATGGGCACCACATCAATCTCCACCGGCCTTTTCTTGGAATCGTCCCGATACTCGATCACGCCTCGTTGAATGCTCAGGAGGCGAATGTCGACAGCCGGCATCGCCCCCTTGGCGGATGGTTCAGCCTTCGGCGGCGCAGATCGGTCCTCGTCTTGAGCAGGCGGCGGCACCAAACCAAGAAGATTCAGCTTCCCGTCTGCCTGCAGATGCACGAATCCGAATGGAAGAGTTAGCCGAATCTCATCGAAGAGGTATGAGGACCGAACCAGCGAGGTTGCTTCAAAATTTATGAATAGTTCCTGAAACCCGAGCATCGGCGTGCGGTCGGGCTCCTGAATTTCAAACCCGGTGAGGCCCAGGGAGAACGTAAACGGATTGAGCCGGATGTCTTCCAGAACGACGGGATGCCTGAGACGTTCAGACAAGGCAGGAACGCCGTACGTCTTGACGGCATAGGGAACGACGACAAAACCTAACAACGCATAGAATGCCACCAGGCCGCTGAGGACGTAGAGGAGGATTCGATACCGGGAAAGAAACGTCATGTCAGGAACGCATTGGGGAGGTGGTGCGCCAGGCTGGAATCGAACCAGCGACCCTCAGCTTAGGATGTCCTTCGGACGGCATCGTGATTCAGTACAATGAAGTGCGAAGAATAGGCTACTAAGAGCGCCCAGAACAAGGAGAAAATGTCTCAGGGATTCTTCCTACGGGTCATAAGCAGGGACTGACAACGAGGAATCGGCAGGGCAATGGAGTGATTTTCGCATGATAGGCGTCGTGTCGATTTCAGAACCGGCCAACGACTAAGAGGTGACAGCTGGAAATTGAAACGAAAGGAGCAATCCCATGCGCTTGATCTCGAGGCGATATATCAACTGAAAAACAACCGGAGGACAATTGCCCATATACGCCGGATGTGAACATGATGGCTACGATAGGCCGGTTCGCATAGGACAATGGTGACGCTCGACTTGAAGCTTTTTAAATCACCGCTCGACAAGCGACACAAAGGAGACATGATATGACCAAGCCGGCAAAGAACACCATCTGCCTGTGGTACGACAAGGACGCTGAAGAGGCGGCGCATTTTTATGCGAAGACCTTTCCCGATTCATGTGTGAGCGCAGTGCATAGGGCGCCGGGAGATTATCCTTCCGGCAAGAAAGGAGACGTGCTGACAGTCGAATTTACCGTGATGGGAATTCCCTGCCTCGGGCTCAATGGAGGACCTGCCTTCAAGCATAACCAGGCGTTCTCATTTCAGGTTGCAACAGTCGACCAGGCGGAAACCGATCGGTACTGGAACGCGATCGTAGGAAACGGCGGCGAGGAAAGCCAGTGCGGCTGGTGCCAGGACAAGTGGGGCCTGTCCTGGCAGATTACACCAGTCGTCTTGACGGACGCGGTGACCAGTTCTGATCCCGCCGTCGCCCAGCGCGCCTTCGATGCGATGATGCACATGGGAAAGATCGACGTCGCGGCAATAGAGGCAGCAGTTCGCGGCTCACACAGGTAACGAGTCGTCTTGTCTGGTGCGCCCGGTTGGAATCGAACCAACGACCCTCAGCTTAGAAGGCTGATGCTCTATCCGACTGAGCTACGGGCGCACGTGACGTATCAATGACCCCGGAGATCGACTACCCTCGACGATGCTCCTGGTGTTCCTAGCCGGTGCTGCTGAAGCGATTCATGAACCTGACGACGCGCATGAGCCAGCTCTGCATGCCAGTCGCCTTCACTTATACAAGAAGACGGGGCGGGATTCCAGGACTCCTCGAGTGCGACCTGCTCGCGAAGGGATCAGGAAACGGCCCCCAAGAACCAAGGAGGTGTGATGTCAGCAGTCGCCCGGCAAGCTGGGAGGAAGCAGCTTGTGGATCACCATCATCCCGCGCCGGTCCGGGAACGGAGACGACTCAGCATCGATAACAACGGATAGAGGCCGGGGCTAGCTGGCACTCTTCAATCAGGAAACGACAGATCCGGTCTGCAATTTCGTCACGTACCCGACGAAAGACTGCCCATCGCGTATCCGGCGGGGCAACGGCCGGATCATCAAACGACCAATTGCGGATATTCCGTGCACCCGGAAATACGGGACAGGTCTCCTTGGCGCGATCACACACGGTGATGACATAGTCGAATGGCTGCCTCATGCACTCATTGACGTGCTTCGATCTATACTGGCGGACATCCACACCGACGTCCTGCATGGCCTCAACCGTAACGGGGTTCAGCCCGGCTGGATGCGTACCTGCGCTGGAGGCCTCGAAGTCATCTCCGGCAATCAGACCAAGCAACGCCTCCGCCATCTGACTTCGGGCTGAATTGCCCGTGCATAGGAACAAGACGCGCTTCTTCATGCCTTCACCTCCAGGACAACTCGGTGACGAGTCCGATTGCACTATCGACAGACCAACAGCATTCCGGGAGGCTCCTCGAGCACACCAACACCATGGCTAGTGCAGCACTGGATTCCGCCCCGTACAACACAATGGCCGTGGCCACGGCCGACTCAAATACGTTACTTGCCCGATCAACGCCCCCGGCGCCGCGACGGAATAGAGCCCCCTGCATTCTGCCTGTGTAGATAGGCGAGCGACGCATTCAGATAGATCTGCAGCAGGATCGGCACGGCGATCAGGAGGACCTGTCACGCCTTCACGACAATGTATGCGAAAATCAGCACCAGGATCAGCATCAATGCCGTGATCGTGATGGGAAAACGGCGCGGGAGAAACGTCTCCGTGGACCGTTGCTCGCTGTGTTGCTGAATGAGTACAACGCAGGCGATCGATCCTCTGACTGCGGACTGGCGATACATGCCAGGACCGAACACCAATGAACAGCATACGGGACGCTAAGCGACGACGCGCTGCTCACCAACAGCCCGACAATAGGTGCACACAGCACCAACGCCATGGGGACGCCTCTTCCTGTCCCCTCCTGCACCGCCTTAGGAGCAGCAACTCGGACTGCAACAGGACCTCTCAGCGAGGGGCTTGGTGGCGCGGATGAAGCCGCTCAGGAACTTTCCGTCGACGGCCTTGGCCACGACGTCGGCATCCAATCCCGCCCCGAGGATGAAATCCCGGGCATCGTCTGCCGTATAGATCCTCGTGGGTTCGAGATTCACCTGGTCGAACCCAGCCGCACGAAGTCGCGCCAGATAGTCTTCCTCATCCAATGCTCCGGCGACACACCCGGCCCAAAGTTCCACACTGTGGCGGATTTCTGGTGGGATGGCCCCACGCACGACGATATCCGACACAGCCAATCGCCCTCCGGGTTTGAGAACCCGAAACGCTTCGTTGAAGACGCGCGACTTGTCAGACGAGAGGTTGATGACGCAGTTCGAGATAATCAGATCCACCGAATTGTCCGGCAGAGGGATGTCTTCGATCTCGCCCTTGAGAAACTTCACATTGGTGACACCAGCCTTGCGCTGGTTTTCCCGTGCCAAGGCGAGCATGTCGTCCGTCATATCCAGTCCATACACTTTTCCGGTGGGGCCCACTCGGCGAGCCGAAAGGAATACGTCGATCCCACCACCGGAGCCGAGATCCAACACCGTCTCCCCTGATTGAATCGTGGCTAATGCCGTCGGGTTTCCGCATCCAAAGGAAGCCACAAGGGCTTCTGGGGGGAGGCCGTCGGTCTCCTCTGTCGCATACAGATTTTGGGTAATCGGATCCAACTTGCCGTCCTCCAGAATACTGCCGGACCCGCAACATGAGGCTTTTCCCCGTGTGGCCTGACGAGCGGCCTGACCGTATTCGGCTTGAATGATCTCCTTGAGCGACTTCTCATCTTGCATGGCATCACCTCTAATCAATAATTATTGATGTGTTGGATCAAAAAAATCACTCGCAGCAGTGTGTTCGCCCGGCGCCCTTCGTCTCCGTCTTCAAGACACCGAGAAACTCTTCCAGCACCTGGAGCCCCTCTCGGTTCAAGGCGTAATACATCCAACGCCCCTCGCGTCGATCGAGCACCAATCCCGCCTCCTTCAGGACCCGTAAGTGGAAGGAAAGTCGAGACTGACCAGTCTGAAACGCGTCGGTGAGATCACACACGCATTGTTCACCCCCATGAAGCTGCTGCAGAATACGCAACCGCGTCTCGTCGGAAAGCGCATGACACACGGCAGCGGCGCTCGAGACATCTTTGTCACGTATGGCGATCATGCCGTCACCATACATCAACGAATATTGATTGGTCAAGAAACCTGATTGCGATGAGGGATCGGCCTAGGTGAACCGCTGTTACGTGATCCGGCTAGACTGGGAACGATAACTGGTCGGATACACGACGTCAGTAGGTGTGGCTGATATCGACCTCAGTCACGTCCACGCACCGCGAGCGTCGACCTGACTGGGCCAACAATCCACCTGAGGTCTGTAGGCTAGGGTTGGTCGGGGCGAGAGGATTTGAACCTCCGACATCCTGCTCCCAAAGCAGGCGCGCTACCGAGCTGCGCTACGCCCCGACTGAGGTCTGTTCGGCCATCATACGCTGCAACAGCGTCCTCGCCTGGGTAAAGGCTCGGGCACGATGGCTGATTTGGTTTTTCACTTCCGGCGACAATTGCGCCAGAGTCTGATGATACTCCGGCAGGAAAAACACGGGATCGTACCCGAACCCATGGGAACCGGCCGGCTCTTCGGCGATCAGGCCTTCCAAGACACCCTGCGCCGAGAAGCGTTTGCCTTCAGGCATCGCAATAGCCGCGACGGTGACGAAGCGGCCCCTTCGCCGTTCAGCCGGGACCCCCTGAAGCTCCTGCAACAACTTCCGGACATTGTCCTCATAGGTGGCATGCTCTCCCGCATAGCGGGCGGCAAAGACGCCCGGGCGTCCGCCCAAGGCCTCAACTTCCAGCCCGGTATCATCCGCTACCGCAGTCATCCCCGTGTACCGCGCGATCTCCACAGCCTTCTTCATGGCGTTAGCTTCGCACGTGTTGCCGTCTTCGACAACCTCCGGTGCGGAGGGGAAATCATCAAGCGTGCGAATCGTGATGTCAAGACCACGCAACAAGGCGACGAGTTCTTGTTTCTTGTGTTGATTCCTGGTCGCCAGCACAATCTGCATGGTTAGCTTAATCCACCGATCAGCGACTTCTGCAGATCCACCAATTCGCTGATCGCCCGCCACCCAAGGTCGAGGAATTCGTCCATATCTTTTTTGTTGAACGGCGTCCGCTCGGCCGTGCCTTGCACTTCGACATACTGCCCGGCACCGGTCATCACCAAATTCAAATCGACTTCAGCGTGCGAGTCTTCCTCGTAGGCCAAATCCACCATCACATGACCACCGACCTTGCCGATACTGATAGCCGCCAGATAGTCGGTCAGGGGGTTCACCTTGACCAACTCCCGTTTTTTCAGCACAGACACGGCATCAGCAAGGGCGATGAACGACCCGGTGATGGAGGCCGTCCGGGTTCCACCATCGGCCTGAATGACATCGCAGTCGATCCAAATGGTACGTTCACCCAATCGACTCGTATCGATCACGGCGCGCAACGCCCGCCCGACCAGTCGTTGAATCTCCAGTGTCCGTCCGCCCTGCTTTCCCTTCACCGATTCTCGAGGAGAACGATCGTGCGTGGCCCGGGGCAACATGGCATATTCTGCCGTCACCCAGCCGGTCCCTTTCCCCTTCAGAAACGGTGGAACTTTTTCCTCGATGGAGGCGGTGCAGATCACCTTGGTATCGCCCATCTCAATCAGGACGGAGCCTTCGGCGTGTTTCGTAAAATTGCGCGTCACCTTGACCGGCCGGATTTGATCCCGCCGCCGCCCATCGATACGCCCCAGCCCTGTCCCGCTCACCATTCGTTGCACTCCTTCATCCATCGTCTGCAAGTTTAAAGGAGCGGATTATAGTGAAGGGGGCCACAAAGAGCAAATCCACGATGCTCAATGAAGACGACGTTCACAAACTACGTTTCGGCTGGCGTTCACAGCGTGCCTCGGTATAATCCACTTTCATGTGGTGCGAGGGAATAGCATCGGTCTACCCCCTCACGGGCGACCGTCAGAGTTGACGGCAACGTCACCGCCTTTTCTCGAAGCGTCTGTAGGATCTTGATGCAGGTGTGAACCGGATCATCACTTCCGTTGGCCTCCTGCGAGCCTTTGGCACCACCTGTCGTCAGAAGGTGTCAGTGGCACAGAAGGTGCAGAATTCGAGCGTGCCCCCGCGCACTTCAGAGTCAGGACCCGACAACCGATACAGACGCTAGCCCTGAGAGCCCTCAGGAGCGACCCTCGATTACCTCAACCAGCGAGCCAGGCCTATGAGCATCCCGAGCGTGAGTGAAGTCGCCACCCAGCAATCGATTCTCGAAAACCGCAACATCCTGATCGTCGACGATGAGGAACCCATCCGCCGCCTGTTAGGCTATCTGCTACAGCCCCACGGCTACCAAGTCACCCTGGCCGGCGAGGCGCGCGAAGCCAGGCAACGGATGGAAACCGGCTCGTTTGCCATGGTGCTCTGCGATGTGAACATGCCCGGCGAGTCGGGCATGGATCTGATCCGCCACATCCTCACGCAGTATCCCACGACTGCCGTCATCATGATCACCGGCCTCGACAGCCCCGTACTCGCGAACGCGGCGCTGGATATGGGCGCCTTCGGCTATATCATCAAGCCCTTTGAGGCGAATGAAGTCCTCATCAACGTGGCAAACGCGTTGCGTCGGCGAAAGCTGGAGATCGAAAACTCCATGCACCGGGAAAATCTCGAAGAGGTCGTCCGGACCAGAACGATCGCCCTGCAGCAAGCCCTCGAATGGCTGGAACGAAGTGAAAAGGAACTTCGTCTCTCGCGAGAGGAGACGATCCAACGGCTGGCAATTGCCGCAGAATATCGCGACAGCTCCACCGCGCAGCATATCCAACGGATGAGCCATTACTGCGAACTGCTCGCGCGCCGGTATGGATTGTCCCCTGAGCGCTGTGACCTCATTCGCACGGCGAGTCCCATGCATGACATCGGCAAGATCGGCACGCCCGATCATGTTCTGCTCAAGCCCGGCAAGTTCACACCGGAAGAATTCAAGGTCATCACCCAACACACGGAAATCGGGTATAGAATCCTGGCCGGCTCCGACTCGGAACTGTTGAAAGTGGCCGCCCTCATCGCCTGGACCCACCATGAACGGTACGATGGTAGCGGGTACCCGCGAGGACTCAAGGGAGAGGAGATTCCGCTGGAGGGACGGATCACCGCGATCGCCGACAACTTCGACGCCATTACGACGCAGCGCGTGTACAAACCCGCCTATGACTTCGACCACGCGAAGGAACTGATGCTGAAAGAACGAGGTAAACATTTCGACCCCGATCTGCTCGACATCTTTTTCGATTCCATGGTCGACATCACACGCATCTATGATCAATTTTCCGATCCCAGCTGGCTCACCACCTCCCGGCACCGTGCGATCACTCACGAGCAGGGGGAAGCCTGATGAGCCGCGCCTCACGAAACTGGATCGCGTATTTGTGTGAAAACCTCGCGTCAACCGGCATGATGCCGACGTGGGAAGCCGCGACCTATCTGACCGACAATCTTTTCGGAGACCGCCCCAACCCGAGGCTCTTACGAACCGCCTGCCCCTTCGAGGACACAACGCACTTCCTCCACCGCCTCTACCAGCCACTCGTCGCGGCGGCCACGCGGGACATTCCTCTGCCGCAGGCGGCCATGATCCACGTCTTTACCGACATCAGCCTGACTGGAAAATCTGCTGTGCTGGTGGTGTATTTCCCCGGGCAGAATCAGCCGCACCAGTTGTTGCTGCTGGATGCCGCCAAGGCCTGGGAACTCGTGTTCGAAAATTCAGACGCGTTCAATGCCTGGGCAGAAGAACGCTATCACTGGATCAAAACGGCGCTCACCAGTGTCACCGCCGGGCTGCCTGTCTCCCCGACCATCGCGTCCCCTCTCGAAGCCGTCAAGAACTGATCGCCCGCTCCTGCTAGGCATCGTAGTTGAGATTGGGCGCCAACCAGCGTTCGACCTCACTCACAGACAGCTTCTTCCGTGCCGCATAATCCTCGACCTGGTCGCGATTGATCTTGCCGACGGCGAAATACTTGGCCTGTGGATGGGCAAAATACAGGCCGCTCACTGCGGCCGCCGGCAGCATGGCGAAGGATTCGGTCAGCGTCACTCCCGCTCGAGACTCCGCCTGCAGCAGGTCGAACAGGAGTCGTTTCTCGGTATGGTCCGGACAGGCCGGATACCCGGGTGCAGGGCGGATACCCCGATACCGTTCACGAATCATCTCCTCGTTCGTCAACGACTCGGTCCGTCCGTATCCCCAGTCGGCTCGCACTTGTTTATGCAGCCACTCGGCGAATGCTTCCGCAAGGCGGTCCGCCAGCGCCTTCACCATGATGGAGTTGTAATCGTCATGGTCCTTCTCAAACTTTGCGCACAGCGCTTCCACACCGATGCCTGCCGTCACGACGAAGGCGCCCACATAGTCCGTGCGCCCAGACTCCTTGGACGCGACATAGTCGGCCAGAGCCAAGTTGAATTGATCCGCAGGCTTCTCCATCTGTTGCCGGAGGGTGTGAAAGGTAGTCACGAGTTCTTGCCGATCGAGGTCGCGATAAAGCTCGATATCGTCACCGACGCTGTTGGCCGGGAAAAATCCATAGACTCCCCGAGCCGTCAACAGGTCGTCGCGAATGATTTCCGCCAACAACGCTTCGGCATCCGCCAGCAGTTCCTTGGCTTTTGGACCGACCGTAGGATCCTCCAAAATGCCGGGATAGCGCCCACGCAATTCCCACGTGTGAAAGAACGGAGTCCAGTCGATGAACGGCACCAGCTCACGAAGGGACATACGATCGATGGTGCGCACCCCGGTGAAGGCGGGCACGGGAAGATCCGCCGCTGCCCACTCCGTCGGCAATCGATGCGCTCGAGCCGCCTCCAGGCTCACCAGCGCCTTGGATCCCCGTTCCTGATGGGCCTGCCGGATCCGGTCATAGTCGGCGCGCACCGATGCGGCAAACTCCGTCCGCTGCTGCGCGTTGATCAGACTCCCCACCACACCAACCGCGCGTGACGCATCAAGCACGTGAACCGTGGCCTGCGAATACGAAGGTGCGATCTTCACGGCCGTATGGGCCTTGCTGGTCGTGGCACCGCCGATGAGCAAGGGTACCGCGAACCCCTGCCGGGTCATCTCCTTGGCCACATGGACCATTTCATCCAACGAAGGGGTGATCAAGCCACTGAGACCGATCACATCCACCTGCTTCTCCCGCGCCGTCGCGAGAATGGTCTCGCAGGACACCATCACGCCCAAATCAATGACTTCGTAGTTGTTGCACCCCAGGACGACCCCGACGATGTTCTTGCCGATGTCATGCACATCGCCCTTCACGGTCGCGAGCAGCACTTTGCCGTTCGCGCGGGCCGCGCCCAACCGCTGTTTCTCGGCCTCCATGAACGGCATGAGGTACGCGACGGCTTTTTTCATCACGCGCGCACTCTTCACCACCTGCGGAAGAAACATCTTGCCCGACCCGAACAGATCGCCGACGATGTTCATGCCTGCCATCAGCGGCCCTTCGATCACATCGAGGGGACGAGCGGATAGTTGCCGAGCCTCCTCCACGTCCTGGTCGATATAGTCCGTGAGGCCTTTGACCAGCGCATGGGCCAACCGCTCCGCAACCGGCTTTGCCCGCCACTCATCGTCTTTCACTGCTGCCTTGCCCTTTTGCTTGACCGTTTCGGCGAAGCCCACCAGTCGCTCGGTCGCATCGGGTCTGCGATTCAAGAGCACGTCCTCTACCAGCGCCAACAGATCCTTGGGAACCTCTTCATACACGGCAAGCTGGCCGGCATTGACGATCCCCATGTCGAGCCCCGCCTGAATGGCATGGTAGAGAAACGCCGCATGCATCGCTTCACGCACCACATTGTTGCCGCGGAACGAGAAGGAAATATTACTGACCCCGCCGCTCACTTTGGCCAGCGGCAGATGCTGTTTGATCCAGCGGGTCGCCTCGATGAAATCGACGGCGTAATTGTTATGTTCCTCCAGCCCGGTTGCCACTGTGAGGATGTTGGGATCGAAAATGATGTCCTGCGGCGGCACTCCGACCTGCGTGGTCAGCAGGCGGTATGACCGTTCGCAAATCTCGGTACGTCGGGACAGCGAATCCGCCTGGCCACGCTCGTCAAACGCCATGACGACCATCGCCGCTCCGTACCGACGGATGAGCCGGGCCTGTTCCAGAAACTTGGCCTCCCCTTCCTTCAGGCTGATGGAATTGACGATGCCTTTCCCTTGCATGTTGCGGAGGCCCTCTTCGATGACCTCCCACTTGGAACTGTCCACCATAATCGGCACGCGCGCGATGTCGGACTCTGCCGCCAGCAGACGCAGGAATTTCTGCATCGCCGCCTTCGAGTCCAGCAGGCCTTCATCCATGTTGATGTCGATGATCTGCGCCCCGCCTTCCACCTGCTGGCGCGCCACCGTCAGCGCCTTGTCATAATCCCCTGCCAGGATCAATTTGGAGAATGCCGGCGACCCGGTAATGTTCGTCCGCTCGCCGACATTGACGAAATTGGATTCCGGACGGACCGTCAACGCTTCCAAACCACTGAGTCGCAGGTAGGGCTCCACCTTTCCGGGCCGTCTGGGCGACACTCCCTGCACCGCGCCGGCAATCTGTCGAATATGGTCGGGGGTCGTCCCGCAACAGCCACCCACAATATTGAGCCAGCCGTTCTGCGCCCACTCGCGCAACTGCGGGGCCAACGACTCCGGAGTCTCGGGAAACCCCGTCGGCAGAAGCGGATTGGGCAAGCCGGCGTTCGGATGACTGCTGACATAAATGGGCGCGAGTTGCGACAACTCTTCGATGAGCGGCCGCATTTCCTTCGGACCCAACGCGCAATTCATCCCGACGCTGAGCAGCGGCACATGGGAAATGGAATTCCAAAATCCTTCGACGGTCTGCCCGGAAAATCCACGATTGCTACCGGCCTGAATAAACGTCACCGAAGCCATGATCGGCACCTGCCTGGCGCCCTCCGCATACAACTGCTGGATGGCAAAAAACGCGGCCTTGGCATTGAGGGTGTCGAAAATGGTTTCGACCAGCAGGAGATCGACGCCTCCGTCGAGCAAACCGCGAACCTGCTCCGCATAGGCATGGACCAACTCCGGAAACGTCGTGCCACGTGCGGCGGCATCGTTCGAGTCGGTCGAAATCGAGGAGGTCTTTGTGGTCGGACCGATGGCCCCCGCCACAAAACAGCGACGGGCAGGCTGCGCGGCGATGACTCCGGCCACAGCCCGACGGGCGCACTCCGCCCCAGCCTTCGAGAGCTCGTAGCCCAGATCGTCCATTCCGTAGTCAGCCAGTGACACGGCCTGCGAGTTGAAGGTGTTCGTTTCAATGATGTCCGCCCCTGCTTCGAGGTATTGGCGGTGGATTGCCTCGATCACAGCCGGTTGCGTGACATTCAGCAGGTCGTTATGTCCCTTGAGGTCTTTGGTCCACTGCTGAAATCGTGTCCCGCGGAACGCGGCTTCGTCCAGTTTGTAGCGTTGGATCATGGTGCCCATGGCACCGTCGAGGATGAGGATTCGTTCTTTCAGCAAGGCGTCTACTTCATGTACCGGCATGACTACCTATGTCTTTCTGTCCTCGAACGTCCGGCGGGTGCCGCCAACGTCGAGGACGCGCAATGAGCGGGCATCATATCGGGAACAGACTTTTTTCAGCAAGCCATGACTGGTCCGGCGCCTTGACATTGAATACCCTGGCCGATAGGATGCCCATCATTGTCTGGCTCGAGCCTGAGTTGACATCGTATGGCGTTTCAGACAGTCACTCGCCTCCTGGTTCTCTCCTTCCTCTACATGTGCGTCGTGAAACCAGGAGCCCCCTTGGCCTGGGCGGAGCCCTATTTCGACGACGGGTATCTCGGGCTCACCCAAACCGAGCTCCACGAAAAGCTCGGGTTGCCGCAGGCCGTGCGGGACCGCAAATCAGCATTGCGCGTCTTTACGTATTACCCCATCGTCGACTGGGACCAGTACTTCAAAAAAGTCGCCTCGCCGGAAAACGGCGAAGATGTCTACACGTTCAAACGCGACGGCGTGGACGTACGCTACTCGTTCAGCTACACCTTCGACCCGAACGACCACAGCGAGCAACGCCCCCTGTTCGTTCGACTCGTGGATGTCGAATTCACCCCCCCGGTTGCGCTGAGCAAAGTCCCACAGCTCGTCCCTGAATTTAAACCATCCGACGACGCGGCTTCGCCGGTCTTTCGGTCGAACATCATGCTGTTGTTCTTTTCCGGCACGCCGTCGGCGGAGGCGAGGTTTATTGTTCGGGAGAAGGGGAAGGACGCGCTCGATTGGTCACTGGCGTTTCAAATGTTCGCCCTGCAAGGCTTGCCCGATCCACTGACGTTGAAAGCCCCGATCGACCGTGTGGAAATCAGCACCCAGAGCCTGCCACTGGTCAAACTCCGCCAGCGGAATACCCACGAACCGGTCCTGAATCCCTACTCCAAGGCCTTCGCGCAGCAACCTCCGCCCGCCCCGGCGGCCAAAAAGATCCCCATCCCCACATACGCAGACTAAGGGCCGTCAAGGCGTCGGTTGTTCGGCTGCTTCGACTTGGCGAGCCGTCCGTTCGTCTTGGACACGGTAACTGCTCTCAGTTTGATTCCTCAATCGTCCCAGCATATTGTCCGCGGCTTGCCCTGAGCCCTGCTGAGGGGGTCCGGCCACGGCTTCCAGTGAGGGCGCCTCAAAGGCCGCCGCATGAAAGATCGCGGCGATCGCAACGAGTATCAGGCAACACTTGCAGAGGACCCGAATCGCCGGGTTGGCGCTGAGAGACATCAGCAGTAGGAGAAGGACCGCCGCCGTGCCTGCGACGATCGCCACCGCCGTTTGATAGGGCGTCAGTCCTTTGATGGCACGCGTCCCCAATTTTGCGGCCACCACATCCAGCAGGTCTCCGGTGACCCCCTTCGAGCTCTGGCGGGTCGCAGCAGATGTCGCAGCAACCCGTTCGGCAGGCTGGACCGGCGACGAATCAGGACCGGTCATGGTTCGCACCCGCCCCCGGAAAGCGGCAGGCACCTGTTCAAGACTGTCGGTGAGGACGGGCTGCCCCTGAGCATCCGTATACACATAGAGCGGTCCCGCCTCCGCAGGGGAGCCTTCACACATCAGCAGCCAAGCCGCCGCGGCCACCAGCCACACCAGACATCCCCGCCATCTCCAGCTCTGTCCTGTCATCGCCGACCTCACAGTCCTCCACTAAGCATAGCAGGTGAAAACGGGTTGTGAGGATCAATAGGCCAGGTCCGAGCACCATTCCATCCCTTGACGGACCGAAAAACGATTGTTTAGCATGCGGGAGCACCTGTGCATCGCCCCATTCGTTACCGGAAGGAGCCCCGTGACCGATCAGACGACCTCGGCCAGTCCCGTTTCAGCCCTCCCCCCGGCGGAGGAACCGACACCCTTCATCCGCCAACGGCCGGTCCGGCTCATCATCAATTCGTTCTTGGTCCTGTTCGTGGTAGCCCTCATTGCCTTTCGGTTCGTCCCCGGCTGGCTGGATCCGGACTTTTCAAAGCATATTGAAAGCCATCGTGTGATGGTCGGTATGGATCGCAAGCAGGTACTCGACTCCTGGGGCTCGCCAAACACGATGAACGTCACCCACACCCAGGACGGGTTACGACGTGAAGAATGGATCTTCGAGGATTGGGAAAGCCCGGCGGTCGTGAAGCACCGCTATCTGTATTTTGAAGAAGGGAAGTTGATCGGCGGGCATTTCTCGGGGTCGGATGTGCGCCTGCCCCTCCCGACCAACCCAGAGCCGGTCAAGCCCAAGGGGCATCCGTAGCGGGATGCGTTCCTGATGTGAGCGGGGTCATCATCCCGCCTCGCCGGTTGCCTCCCGCACCTGAAGCGCCAATCGACTGAGCAGAATCTCCGCTCGTTGCCTGTCCCGCGACTCCACCATGACCCGACTCCCCAACAGAGCCACTCCGGGATAGAGTGCGCCGACGTGTTCATGCTGAACGGCGTAGGGGATCCCATTGCCGTCGAGCAGACTCTTGATCAGAGCCAACTCCCCCACATCACCCGATTCACAGAGCGTCACGAACGTGCTGGAACTCTCAGGATGCTGGCTCGACGTCACAGTGGTCCTCCGCTGACTTGGTGCCGCGCCATCACCGGATCGGGCGCGGTGCGCACCGGCCTGCGTGGCTGCGAACAGTGCGTGATTCATTGCAATTCACGCGGATGGTCAATACACTGACAGATACGTAGACGAATGAGCGTATGACTTCGGGCGGATGTGCCCGCGCAAGATCACGCACCGCAACAGCGGCGGGACGGAACGGCTCCCAATCTGTCCGTGGTCCTGAACCACCTACGGGGTCTCGGTGATCTGCACCCGGCGCTCTTTTCCCGGACCGCCGGACACCGTGAGGACACGTTTCCACTCGCGAATCTGGTAGATCGCCCAGGCGTTCGGCTGATTCTTGTAGAGCGCGTCCGGGTCTTCGCCGGAAGCATTGAGATAGATCGGTTCCGTAAATCCTTCGTCGAGCACATAGTCGAGCAGGCAATCGGTCGTGAACCCTTTGCCGCGCAAGGTGACCTCGGCGAGGAAATTGAGAATGTCGTCTGAGTTTTGAATGGTGAGCGGGTTCATCTGATCGGGTGTGATTGTAGCCAGCAAGAAACAAGGAAGGCAAGACATGGCACAGAAGCGATTGAGCCGGACGCAATTTCTTGAGCGCCTGCTGTCCATCATGGATCGCAAGCATCACTGGGCCTGGCCCATCATCATGGGGCCTGGCATCTCCAAGGCGCAGTTGAAACTCCATTACCAGCAAGAGTTCCTGGTCTATGTCCGGGACTTTCCCGTGCTGCTGGCCCGGGTACACGGCCAAAACCCACCGCCGGACGTCCGGCGCATGTTAGCGGAGAATATTTATGAGGAGGACACCGGTGGTCTGTCTTTTGGCCGTTCGCATCCCGAGCTGTTCAACGAAATGATGCAGGGCCTTGGATTCCGCAACGAGGTGTTCCGCACCGCCAAGCTGCTCCCCGCCAGCGCCCGCTACCGGAAGTGGCTGGAACAGGTCACAGCCAGCCGGGACTGGGTGGTCGGTGCCGCGGCACTCGCAGTCTTCGTCGAAGGCAGCATCAAAGATCGCCAGGAGATTCAGGAGCCGTCCAAGCCGAAAAGTGAGGCGGAGATTGAAGCCTATATCAACGCCCATCCCCTCATCCGGCACCACAACATTGCCCGGCAGTCCATGGACCTCATCCGTGCCCATCAACAGGTGGAGGCAGGGCACCGCCAGGATGCCTATGCCATGGTGGTCGGCTATGCCGATACCAGACGCCGACAGAATGCCGTCCTTGCCTGTGTGTCACAAGGATTGACGCTCTGGATGGCCTACCGGGACAGCATCGCCAAAGCCTGCAAGCTGGTCAAACCATGACGATCAGCCGCAGGTGGTATGGAGCGGGATTGTGGCTCTGCCTTGTCCTCTTCACACCACAGGAGATGGTCAGGGCAGCCGGCACGCCTGACGACATGGTGCTGGTTCCTGCCGGTGAATTTGCCATGGGAACCTCTATCGAGGAGGGCGGTTTCCCGGACGAGCAACCCATGCGCCTGGTCTACCTTGGTGCCTTTTGGATCGATCGATACGAAGTCAGCAATGCCGCCTATGCCCGATTCGTCCAGGAAACCGGCTACCAAGCGCCAGCCAACGCCGCCCCTGCCCTCACCCTCTGGGAACACAACCTCCCCCTACCCGGCATCGAGCAACATCCGGTCGTCAACGTGAGCTGGCTGGATGCCGTGGCATTTTGTCGGTGGGCCAACAAACGGTTGCCGACGGAAGCCGAATGGGAAAAGGCCGCGCGAGGCACCGATCGGCGAACCTATCCTTGGGGCAACGACTGGGACTTCGATCAGGCTAACAGCGCAAGTTATTGGGCCAGGAAAACGGTCCAATTCGCCGATAGCACCCAATGGGAAGCCTTCTGGCTCAAGGGAGAAGGCGCAGCTATTTCCAAAGAAAAGGGTCTGAGAGGTGAAATTCTGACGATGCCGGTCGGCAGTTTTCCTTCCGGTGCCAGTCCCTACGGTGCCTTGGATATGGCGGGTAATGCCGCTGAATGGGTGCAGGATTGGTACAATCCCAACCATTATCGGTCGGCAGGCCTTACCAACCCACAGGGGCCAGAGCGGGGCGCCATCAAAGCCATGCGCGGAGGGTCCTGGCTCAAACCGGCGATCAGCCTGCGGACCTCCGATCGCGATTGGGGCACCATGGACAGCCGACCTTCCGGAACCGGATTTCGTTGCGCTCGCGATAGCTACTGATCGACGCAGGCTCTGGAACAGGACACCTCGCTTACGCGGCTCGGCCTGAGTGTCCCTGCTCCGATGCACTCCCCCCCCTTTCCGTTCCTCCAACGCAACCTCCGCTTGTCATATTTTGAGGAGATTCTAGGTACTCCCCACCTCAGCCGGTATACTGCTGGTGAGCATGAGGCCCAGCATGACCGCCCCCGTTCCCCGATCTACAACACCCACCCAGTTCGCCAGGATCCGCCTCCTGCTGGCGGACGACTCGATCGAGTCGCACATCCTGGTCCGATCCTATCTGCGCGACGCCCCCTGCCGGGTCGAGGTGGTATCCGACGGAGAACAGGCTGTCGCTTCTTTCAAGGCTCACCCCTTCGATCTCGTGTTAATCGATCACCAGATGCCGATCATGGACGGATTCACCGCAACCCGGCTGATTCGCGCCTGGGAGTCCTCGCAGCAGCGAGCGCCGGCGCCCATCCTGGCACTGACGGCACAAGGCGTGGACGAGGCTCAAGAACAGAGCCGATCAGCGGGTTGCACAGGGCTGCTGACCAAACCACTGACGCAACGCCGGTTGCTCGAAACGGTACAGACCTATTGCGCCGCTCAGCTCGGCCTCAGCCTGGCCACGCTCGATCAATCAGCCACCGACATGACGGCCCGCATCGAAGAGGAACTTGCGCGACGCCGCCCACTTTTCCTCGCCCATCGCCGCGCTGATCTGGAAGAGATGCGGAATGCGGTGGACCACGGAGACTATAACCGCCTCAAAAGCATGGGACACCGCATCAAGGGCCTTGCCGGTTCCTATGGATATCCGGAAATCGGAACGGCAGGTGCAGACATCGAGCTGGCAGCCAACGCCTGCCATCGTGCCTCGGTCGAGCAGGCGCTTACCGAGATGGACGTGATCCTCTCCCGAATCGACCAGGCCGTCCAGACAGACCCTCTCTTGACGGCTCCGAGGAGCAGCGCGAAGACATGAGCATTCTGATCATCGACGATTTTCAGGAACAACGGGATCTGCTTCACACCATTTTGCAGCGCGCCGGATTCGGACCGCTGCTTCCGGCGGCCAGTGCAGGAGAAGGGTTGCAACTGCTGGGGGTCGGAAGGCGAGGAAAACCGACATCCGGGATCGATCTCGTGCTGATGGACATCGAGATGCCCGAGATGAGCGGATTAGAAGCCTGTCAGCTCATCCGGCTGGAGGAACGGCTGCAGGGACTCCCCATCATTATCATTACCGCACACACGGGGGCAGAGGACATTCAAGCAGCCTATACAGCCGGCGCGACCGACTACATCCGCAAGCCTGTCATTCCCGCCGAATTGCTCGCCCGTGTCGCTACCGCGCTCAGCCTCAAGCAGGAGATTGATGCAAGAAAACTCCGCGAGCAGGAACTGTTGGAACGAACAACGGAACTCGACCGCGCCTTCGAGCAGATCACCACACGCCATGGCACCATTCACATTTGCGCCAAGTGCAAGCGCGTGAACAGCGAGGGATCGTATTGGCAACGGATTGAAGACTATCTGCGTCGTCAGGCCCGTTCCACCGTGAAGGAAGCCGTCTGCGATACCTGCCTCCATCAGGCGTACCCTCACCTGAAGCACATGCCTTAAGCGGCATCCGTACACTCCCGAGCATTCTCACGGACGTTGGTCCGCTCCTTCTGCTAACACAAAGGCCAGGGCTTCAATCCGCACCACGGGCATGATCAATCCCTGTCCCTCGGCCTCGTGCGAAAAGTCATAGACGAGTGATTCTTCCTCGATCAATCGTCCCGCCATCAACACCTCAATCTCGATTCGTTCACCCTGCTGTTGCCTGATTCTGAGATCGGTGGTTTCCCCACCTGCCAGGGCGATCAGCGTCGCGGGCAGATCCTCGTGTTTAAATCGCACGTCGCCCCAGCCGGTCCGGGTGAACTTCGGCCCGAGCGCCACGTGAAACCCTCCTGCTTCTTGATCAAAACGAGACAGCTCCCCAAGCCAGACAAACGCGATCATCCAGTGGAGGGCGTCTTTCCCCACCCGACCGGCATCACGTTCTCGGTTCAAGGCAAAGAGTCGTTCGTCGTGGCCGGGACCATGATGCCCTTGACCGTACACCGTGGGCCAGTCCGGTGGATGCCCATCCAGCGCCGTGAGGAATCTCTCTATCGACTCGGACTTCAGGAGCAGCTGGGTCTGGGGAGGAAGCGAGGCGAGCGCGGCGGAAAACTCGCGATGCAATGGCCGCACACCGAGTTCGCTCTCCGCCTGTGCGGCGGTCGGCCCAACACAGACCAGCGCAAGCAGGCCTGCGCCGAGGACGCTCCACACGGTGTGGTGAGTCATGCCGGTCAACCGACGGGAGCAGACAAGCGTTGAAACACGTCACGAAGGCGTTGGGTTCCCGCATGATCCCAGGACAAGACCCCGGCATCGACCAACACCTGGAGTCGAGGGGTCGGATCCAGTCGAGGCAAGAGCTCCGGCGGTACTGGTTGGGACTCCAACACTTGCGCGTAGACCCCCATCCATGACTCGGTCACGGCACGCAACCCCGGATCAGCCGCCTTCATCCGGCCGAGCCTGACTTCCTGGAGGAGTTTGATCAGGGGATCTGACTGCAGCAACGTCCCGATCGCGCGGCGCATCTGTTCTTCAGTCTGTTCCATGAATTGGCCTGCGTCGCGCTCAATTCATCGAACAGGCGCCGGGACCACGCGGATCTCCGCAGGATCCGCACCCGCCACCGGAACTGGACGTGACCGGCCATCCGCCGGTCGCCCCGACCCCGAAGGCCGAGAACTGCTTGTTCAATGCGGTGGCGTTGCAGGAGGGACAGGCCGGTACGGTACCGCCCTGCACGATGAGCTCAAAGCGATGGTTGCATTCCTGGCAGACGTATTCAAAGATGGGCATGGGGGCTATACTCCCTGAAGTTTTCCGCATTATAAGTAAGGATCGATTCAGTTCGCAATTGTCAGCCGATGGGAGTCTGCACATGTGGTCGGAAGATAAATCCTTCGTGTTCCGCATCAGTCTTGAAGCGCAATTTCCCGATGACTATGAAGGGCCGTATGATGAGCGCGCCTGGCTGCGGGAATGGGAGACACAGATCAAACCGGTGCTGCTGAAAAATCTCTTCGAAACACTGCGGGAATATCCGGCGTGGAAATCCCATGTCCGCAACCGGGGGATCGCCCCGACAGAAGAAATCGAGGTGGCAATGATCCGCGATTTTTCAGCCGGCCCACACTGAATAAACGATCATGCAACCGGCCACTGATCAGGGTCTCTACATTCACGTCCCGTTCTGCCATCAGCGCTGTCACTTCTGCGCCTTTTATCTGGAGATCCACCACCCTCGAGCGGCAGCGGAATTCGTGGACTCACTCCTGACGGAGCTCCGGCTCTACGCCGACTCCTCGCCCTTCGATCACTCCCCGCTCGGCTCGATCTATTTCGGCGGTGGGACCCCCACCACACTCAGCCCCGATCAGCTGACGCGAATCCTCTCGGCAGCGAAAGACACGTTCGGTCTGGCCTCGGACGGCGAAGTGACGGTTGAGGCGCATCCAGGGTCGGTGACACCGGCAAGCCTGCGACAACTCCGGAGAGGCGGGTTCACCCGTATCAGTTTCGGCGCCGAATCCATGAATCAAACCGAACTGGATAGGGTCGGACGTCCAGGCTCCCCGTTCAATACCAAGGAGGTCATCGTCGCTGCCTGTGACGCCGGCTTCGAGAACATCAACCTAGACCTCATGTACGGCCTCCCGGGGCAGACGCTTCACAGTTGGAACACCTCGCTGCACGAGATCATCGCTCTCAGCCCGAGCCACCTATCCTGCTATGCCCTCACGGTTGAGGACGGGACGTCCCTGCAAGCCGCCATTCGCCGTGGGCTTGTCCCCGCTCCCGACGAGGCGCTGCAAAATGAGATGGACGCGGTCGCCGAATCCACCCTCACCAGTAGCGGTTATAGGCGATATGAAATTTCGAACTATGCCCGCCCAGGTTTCGCCAGTCGGCACAACCGTCTGCACTGGACCGCCGGCAGGTATCTGGGGCTTGGCCCGAGCGCCCAATCCTATGTGGGAAATCGACGCTTCGGGAATGTGAGTAACCTGGCCGCCTACAACAGCCTTCTCCGCAACGGACAGCTTCCAGTGTCGGAAACCGAAGAACTGAGTCACGCCCATGAGACGTGCGAGCGCTTGATCTTCGGGCTTCGTCTCACGGACGGTGTCGCACTGGATGAGAGTGGCGTTCTCTCATACCGCGGTTTGGCACGAACAGTGGACGAGTTAATCGAGGACAACTTCTTGGAGCGCGAGGGCAGCTTGGTCCGACTCACGGCCAGAGGACGGCGTTATGCCGATACCGTGGCCGTCGCCCTTCTCGCCAGTCTCGAGCAGCCATCTTGCGCCACCACGCCCCCTTGACTTCCATCCCCCATCACGTCAACAGTGTGAGGAGGCTGCGGATCTCATCTGAGTCGAGCGATCGTCCACAGCCGTAGAATCGAATATGTCGAGGAGGCCTGTTCCCATGCCGGTCAATATGGATCCCAGCAAACGCCGACGCCGCCAGCCGATCGAAGAACAATCGGCTGCCGACGCCGGACAGAACGCCACAGAGACCAGAACATTCGGTGAGGATACGGAGGCGGATCGTGAGAAGGCGATCGCAGAAGCCGAGCTGAAAAATCTCTGGGATGCCACCGAAGTGATCGATATGGATAGTTGGTAACGCCACATCCCCAGGATGCCGCCGGTCTGCCACGCGTTCGGTGACTTTCACCGAAATTCGCAGAACGCCCACCACTCACATGTCCTCGATGACCTCACGCTCTACCGGCCACGCGCTATTTTACCCGTTTCACCTGTGCTCGCCCGACACATTGGAACACCTGCTTGCCCTGTATGATTCCCTCCACTTTCGAGACTACATGGCACTCCGGTTGACCCCCTTGATGGGCACCACGGCCTACCAAGATCGCATGGGCGACGAACACCCCGATCTCGTGGCCAGCGGTCGGATCGTCCAGGGATATCAGGTTTCCGGCCCCCTGGACGCAGTCGCCGTAACGGAGGTCGACCGTAACCTGGCCGATCCCCAGTGGCGCGCGCTGTTCCATACGGGTTTTCGAGAAGATCGACGCTTCCAGCGCGGTCTCTTCGACCTCACCCATGCCGTGCACATCGGCGGAACGCTGGTTCCAGGTCCGGCCGCGTTACTCCGTTTGCTGGAACCTCAACGGGCGACCCGACATTGTACCGTCGCCGTGGTGCAGGCGCTTGCGAAACCGCGCCTCACGCTGGACGAAGCCTATGTATTCGAGTATGGCCTGGCCTTGCTCAAGACCGCCGCGGCCCAGGTCTATACGATTCGCCTGGCCCATGCCCACAGGCTCGTCCCCGTCACCGATTCTACAACCCACTACGCCTTGTTCAAGCGCACGCTGGAGCGAGATGGCATTGATCTTCCCAACGAATATCTCCACCGCTGATGCCTGACACTGAACTATTGCACAGAGCCCCGTCCCACCTGGTACACTCGACGCCCGACGAGACTATCGCATGAGCACCCTCACCCCGGTCATGGTTCCCGAAGCCCTCGACACGACGGACGTGGGCACCGGCAACGATCTGGAAGCCCGCGTCATCGTCTTCAACTGCGAGTGCCATACGTACCAACAGGTCATCGCCCTGTTCTGTAAATGTATTCCCGGGATGAACTCTTCGCGGGCGTTTGAGTTGGCCTGGCGAATCGACCATGAAGGGCAGGCCACGGTTTACTCGGGGGCACGAAAGTTGGCAGAAGAGATCGGGGCGAAGCTGGCAGCCGGGGGATTACGGGTCGGGGTGCAGTAGAGAATAACAGGAGAGGCGTACTGGTCTGCGCCGACCGGGTCGACGCAGACGCAGGTCACTTGGTACGCTTTTTCGGCGCAGTGGTCTTCGTGGTCGTGGACTTGCGAGCGGCAGGAGCCGCGGCTTTCTGGCTTCCCTTCGCGCTGCCGTGGGCCGCTTGGGAACCTTTCGCCGTCTTGGCCGGAGCTTGAGCCGCCTTTTGTTCCTGGGCCGCCGCCGCTTTGTAGTAAGACTTATTGAGTTTGCTCAGCATATCGCCATTCAACACGCGAACTTGATACAATTCGAACAGCTTGCTGATGGCCTTGGGATCACCCTTCCGTGCCAGACCCAACAGACGTCGCCGTTGGTTCATTTCTTCTTCTTCCGTATGAGACGCTGCTCGCCGCTCCATAGCGCTCCTTTCAAGGCATGCTGAAACCCAGGGCACTCATCCGCTCTATCGTCGGATGAAATGGGAGTAAGTATAACAGATTCGGCCTAGCCAGTACTACACAAACCTACGCCAGCAAGTGAAAAAATTCTCCCCGCGGCGTACGAGACCGGACGATCCACCCCAGCACCTCGGGTTGTAGATGTCCGACAAAGGCCTCTATAATTCCGATGTAGATCAACCTCGAGATGAAGGAGCCCCAATGGAACATGTTGCCTCGATCGATACAGCAGTCACAGTTGCCGACGAGCCCCAAGCCCGCGCCCTCCTCCAGCAAGCCTTTGAGAGCACCGCGCGTTGGCAACCTGACTTCCGCGGGTTTTCGGCCAACCTGACCGTCAACACCAACGGCCAGCTGGTGGAAGGGACCGTCGTCGTCAAGGGCCCTCGTGAAGTGACTGTGCAACTGCCTGATGAAGCGATTCAAAAGTGGGCGCAAGAGCAGATCGGGATGATCGCCGTGCACCGTGCGCCCCGCAAGTTTGAAGAATCGGACGGCAAACATCGCCTGACGATGGAAGCAGGCGATGAGCATCCGCTCGGACGGCGGCTCGACATCCATGGCGACGGCATGCAGTCGTTCTACCGCATCAAGGACACGCGTATCACCCAGATCAACCGGAAGATGCCCCACGTGGCCTTTACGATCAATGTGGAAGAGAGCAGCACCACGCAGGACCAGAAGCAGCTGACGACGAAGTATACCGTGTATTATTTCTCGCCGAAGGACGGCGCACTTCGCAATGTCGAGAGCTTCACGGATACGCATGTGCGTGTGGGGGCCTCTGATCTCCCAGCGACCCGGCGCATCATTTCCTATGAAAACGGCGCCGTACTCGTACGGACCCTCACCTTCACCAATCATAAATTGTTGGCATGATGGATTTACGCACGACGTTCCCGCGCAGCATGAAAACGAGGCTGGGTGGCTATGTCCACCTGGCACGCATGATCGATAAGTGTCGCGCGGTGCTGGCCGGGACTGAGGGTGAATATATCTATCCCTGCCCGATGGATGACCGGCTCTTGGAGTATGCCGGTATCACCGCTGAGCACTTCACCTCAGCAGTGAAGGCCAATCCGACCGATGACGGGGTGGTTGAGTGGTTTCGACGCACCGCCACCCCGCGTCGCGAGGCGGAACTCGCTGAATGGAACGCGAAGCTGCTTGAGCGCGGACCGAGTTCGCCGGAGAGCGCCGCGAAGTTTACGAAGTACCGCGATGCAGTAGATGCCTCCCGCACGGACATCACCGCCTGGTCGGACCTGCAGGACCTGGAGGAGGGCAGGCCCGTTCCACGAAGAGGATAGTGTTTACAAGCCTTGTTCTACTGACCACCGCATACAGCAGTTCCGACCGTATCCAACTGGAATTCAGCTGTATCCCTCTCGATACGTTCCGTCTACATGGCCTGGGTTCCCAAGAGGAGCACCGATTGCTCGCCGTATACGCGAAAACTGCGTAATGTATGACAGGTCCTGGGGTTCTGCTTTGGTTGAGCATCAGACGAATCCGGCCTGGCACGTGACTGGCTTGCCAATCCCATCAACGCACAGTGCAACCACCCATTTCCCCATCAGCAGGAGGTACGTCCATGGCCCTTGTTCAACAGAATCTTGTTCCGGGAACCGGCGACCATTTGATTACCCTCGACACGGAAACCAACCTCGAATGGCTCAGCCTGAACGCGACTGCCAATCTCTCCTACCTGGAAGTCCTGGGCGGAGCCGGAGGCTATACCACCACCTATGGATTTCGTTATGCCACCGGAGAAGAGATCGGCCAGCTTCAGCAACATGCGGGAATTACCAAGCATGGCCTCTCGCAAGTTGTGCCCTTTCCCCAGAGCAATCATGTCGCCATGGAAACTCTCATCGAGTTGATGGGAGGCGTCGCGCTGAATTCGTCGACCAGCAGCGGCTCGGTGCTGGTCCAAACACAAGGCATGATGAAGTTTCGAGGCACGGGAGTTCCGACACCGGCAACGCCCATGAGCGTCGTACAGCTCTGGCTATTCAAGAACAATCCAGCCAGCTCCTATGCCGACAGCAATCCGGCAGAGCCAGCCGGCACACGATTTCCAGCGATCGCATCCTATCTGGTGCGCGATCGCATCATGCCAGCCAGTTGAATCGCACGAGGAAGGTCGGCCAAGGCTGCTAAAACCGGTAAGACGAAAAAGAGAGCCTGATCCTACCTGCTTGCCCGTCCCATGAAGTCGAATGATCGGCTTCATGGGATCCCTGCCTCAGCTCTTACGACAGGGAGACTAACCCACCCAACCCGGCACCCGGAGATTGATTTATTTTCAGGAGAAGCATAGGCTAGAACCCACGTGCTCGTGATAACCCGTCGCATAAGACCCGCAGGGTGACATCATGGCAACTATGGCGCCGCGTGACCAATCCCTGTTCGCACCGGACCCCATTTCGAACCGCTCAGTCTCCCCGAAGAAGCTGCTGATCGCCGTCGATGATTCGAAGGCCACCATCCGTGTCCTCCAGTACGTCGGGGCATTGCTGCGCGAGACGCCGGAAGTCACCATTACCTTGTTTCATGTGTTGAACCCCATGCCGCGCGAATTGATGGAACATGGTGGCTCAGAAAATCCCGACATGGAACATCAACTCGGCGAACAACTTCGGAAAGATCAACAAGAATGGATGCAGGCGGAAGAGACGCTTGAATATCCTATCCTCGAGAGAGCTCGTGGGCGGCTCAGTGAAACAGGGTTCCCGACCGATCGGGTGGTCCTCAAATTGGGATACGCAGGCGACCTCGTCGACACGATCCTGGATGAAGTACGAGCCGGCGGCTACGGCACCCTCGTCATCACGAAACACGGCCAACCGGATGCCGCGCACCTTTTCAGTCATAACATCGCTGAACGTTTATCACGAGACCTCTCCGGCGTCGCACTCTGGATCATAGAGTAGGCCCGGAGCCTCACTCGCAGCAAGCCCTCCTCCCACTGTGCCATACAGGCAGCCTATCGCAGGTCTGTCGTTCCAACGCACCCCACCATCCGCACTTTCCACGATCAATCCAATCATCAATTTACTTCGTAGTATGAACAACGACTGGGGAACCAACCAATGCGATTGAACTCACGAAACAGAGGAGAGATTCGATGATGGACGAAACGATTCCTGCAGCGGTGCGGCAATACTTCGCGGCCATCGGGAGGATGGATGCGGATGCCTGGGTCAGCTGTTTTGACGAGAAGGGAATAAGCTACGAACCAGGAGCAGCGGCACCGCTACAGGGGCGCGGGGCGTTACGGCAATTTCTCGTGGAGGTGCTTGGAACCTTTGCAAGCATCACCATGACGGCCGACCATGTCTTCCAGTCCGGAAACCGGGTCGCCGTTAAATTCACGGGCCGCGGCACCGGCAAAAATGGTAGGTCCGTCCTCTTTGAAGGCATCGATGTCTTCGAGATCAACCAAACAGGAAAAATCCAAACCATGTGGGGCTACTGGAATCCGGCGGCAATGATGGTGCAACTGCAGGGATGAGGAGAAGGTGACAGGCTCAATCAGCTCAATATAGTGAAACGACTCAATTTTGCGATCGGTAAAGAAGGCTACAGAGATCTGACAATAGGCAATACAATGGTAACTTGAAACTCTGGGCGGATCCTGATACGCCGCTCAAAGGCATCTGCTATCGCACAGAAAAGCTAGGAGAATTTCAAGCCGCGATTTGGATACGGCAAAACTCGATGCTTCCTGTTGTCTCAACCTAATATCACAACTTCACCAACCTTCAATCAATCGCACTAAACCAGCCAGGCAGAGAATCTACCGCCGAGACACCGAGCACCTCTCATCACCATGCCGCCGGCCACCTGACCTTCCCCCGTTTATTACACCACAGCGGAGGAAGTTAACTCCTGAGTTCGCTGGGCTCCGGTTTGATGGTGAATAATGAACTCCTGCGGTGTCATATCTCCGATCCCGCTATGTGTGCGCTCCTCGTTGTATTCCCG
>JAEURX010000028.1 GCA_016788885.1 Nitrospira sp.
AACTCCACTAAGTCAAGCACCGGTCGGCCGGTATCCGGTCGGATTGTGTCGCCGTTCTCTTGACAGTTTCACGGCCCATCCAGTAAGTTGAGCCTTCGCTTATTTCCCCAAATGAATGGTAGCAGTCACCGTGGTCGTGCGACAGCTTCAACGTCCCCGAAAGGGGCGTCTGTTCCCCGGTTTATTGCCTGCCTCTAGACGAGAATACGTGCCATGAATGTACCAGGGCTTCCTCCCAAACAAGGGCTCTATGATCCGCAGCATGAGAAAGACTCGTGCGGAGTCGGGTTTGTTGTCGATATCAAGGGCCAGCGCTCGCATCAGATCGTGCAGCAGGGACTTCAGGTCTTAGAAAGCCTGACCCATCGCGGCGCGCAGGGGTGCGATCCCTGTACCGGAGATGGCGCGGGCATCCTCTTACAAGTCCCGCATGAGTTCTTCAAGCGTGCCGCCAAAGACAGCGGCATCAAGCTGCCCGGAGCGGGAGAGTATGGCGTGGGCATGGTGTTTTTGCCGCCCGATGCCGATGCCCGCGCGCAGTGCGAGACGGTGTTTACCCGGGTGATCAAAGATGCCGGCGCGAAGCTCCTCGGCTGGCGTGATGTGCCGGTCAAGAGCGACGCCATTGGACCGGTGGCGCGCAGCACGGAGCCGTTCATGCGGCAGGTCTTCATTGCCCGTGGCATTTTCACGGATGAAGAATTCGAACGGCGCCTGTACGTCATCCGCAAGTGCGCGGAACGGGCGGTGCGCGAATCCGCCATTGAAGGGCGGGACTATTTCTATATCTCAAGTTTGTCCAGCAGCACCATCGTGTTCAAGGGACTTCTGCTCCCGCACCAGATCCCGCAGTATTACCAGGACCTGACCGACAGCAGCCTGACGAGTGCCATGGCGCTGGTGCATTCGCGCTTCAGCACGAATACGTTCCCCACCTGGCCGCTGGCCCATCCCTATCGCTACATCTGCCACAACGGTGAGATTAATACCTTGAAGGGCAATGTGAATTGGATGCGCGCGCGGCAGGGGCGGCTGAACTCCGAGCTGTTCGGCGAAGACATGAAGAAGCTCTTCCCGATCGTCTACGAGAATCAGAGCGACTCGGCCAGCTTGGATAATGCGCTGGAATTCCTGGTCCTGGGTGGGCGGTCATTGCCACACGCCATGATGATGCTGATCCCGGAGCCCTGGGTGGCCAATCCGCAGATGGATTTGGATCGCCGTGGATTCTACGAATACCACGCTGCTATGCAGGAACCCTGGGATGGCCCCGCGGCCGTATGTTTCACTGACGGCAAACTGATCGGCGCCACGCTGGACCGGAACGGGCTTCGACCTTGCCGGTATCAGGTGACGACCGATGGCTTGGTCGTCCTCGCTTCCGAAGCCGGTGTCCTGCCGATGGATCCGCAGCGCATTCGCCAAAAAGGGCGGTTGATGCCGGGCCGCATGTTCCTGGTCGATACGGAACAGGGCCGAATCATCGACGACGAAGAAGTCAAAGCCGATATCGTTCGCCGTAAGCCGTACCGTTCCTGGGTCACCGAACATCGCATCTCTCTCGACGAGTTGCCCGATCCGATCAATGTCCCGCAGCCCGATCATCCCACGATTCGGCAGCGCCAGCAGGCGTTCGGCTATACCATCGAAGAACTCAAGATGGTCATCACCCCCATGGTGGTGGAAGGGCAGGAAGCCATCTCCTCGATGGGCACGGATACGCCGCTTGCGGTGTTGTCCGAACGGCCGCAGCTGCTCTTCAAATACTTCAAGCAACTCTTTGCGCAAGTCACGAATCCGCCGATCGATCCGATCCGCGAAGAGCTCGTGATGTCCCTTACCACCAGCATCGGCCCCAAGCCGAATCTGATGGATGAGCATCCGGAATCGGCCCGCCGCATTCGGGTGAAGCAGCCGATTCTGACGAATGCGGATCTGCACAAGATTCGTGAGATCGCCGATCCGCACTTCAAGAGCAAGACGTTGAAAATGTTGTTCCGCGTCGCCGAAGGTCCGGAAGGCCTGGGGGCGGCGGTGGATGATCTCTGCCGGCAGGCATCCCAGGCGATTCGTGAAGGCTACAAGTTCCTGATCCTCAGCGACCGCGGCGTGAATGCCGAATGGGCGCCGATCCCGAGCCTCCTCGGTGTTGCGGCGGTCCATCACCATCTGGTTCGGGAGTGCACGAGGACGGAAGTTGGCCTGACGGTGGAAACCGGAGAGCCGCGCGACGTGCATCACTTCGCCTGCTTGATCGGCTTCGGAGCCGGAACCGTGAATCCCTATCTGGTCTTCGAATCGCTGGTGGATCTGGAACGAGACGGATACTTCCCCGAAGGCCTGGATGCCGCGACTGCCGAAGGCAAGTTCATCAAAGCCATTAACAAAGGCTTGCTCAAAATTTTCTCGAAGATGGGGATCTCCACGGTGCAGTCCTACTGCGGGGCGCAGATCTTCGAGGCGATCGGCCTCAACCATGAGTTGATCGACCGCTACTTCACCGGCACGCCATCGCGGATCGAGGGGATCGGCATTCGAGAAATCGGGGAAGAAACGTTGCGTCGCCATCGCGTGGCCTACGAACCGGTGCCGATCCGACAGTTAGATTTCGGTGGCGAGATTCACTATCGGATCCAGGGCGAACATCACAACTGGAATCCCGACACCATCTACAAGTTGCAGCATGCAACGAAGAACAACGATCCCAAGACGTTTGCGGAGTTTTCCCAGCTCGTCAATGACGAAAGCAAACGTCGTTCGAACCTGCGCGGCCTGTTGGAATTCAAGTTTCTGCCGGAGCCGATTGCGCTGGACGAAGTCGAGCCGGCTAAGGACATCGTGAAACGCTTCACCACCGGCGCCATGTCGTTCGGCTCCATCAGCAAAGAAGCGCATGAGACCTTGGCCATCGCCATGAACCGGCTGGGTGCGAAGAGCAACACCGGCGAGGGGGGCGAAGATCCGGAACGATTTGCGCCGCTCCCGAACGGGGATTCCCGCAACAGCTATATCAAGCAGGTGGCATCGGCGCGATTCGGAGTGACGAGCCATTATCTGGTGAACGCCAAAGAACTGCAGATCAAGATGGCGCAGGGGGCCAAGCCCGGCGAAGGCGGACAGTTGCCGGGCCACAAGGTGGATGAGAACATCGCGCGTTTGCGCTACTCCACGCCAGGCGTGCAGCTCATTTCCCCACCGCCGCACCACGACATCTATTCCATCGAAGATCTGGCGCAGCTCATCTTCGACTTGAAGAATGCGAACTCCGATGCGGCGGTTTCGGTCAAACTGGTTTCCGAAGTTGGCGTCGGTACGGTAGCCGCGGGGGTCGCCAAGGCTCATGCAGATAAAGTGCTCATCAGCGGCGACTCCGGCGGGACTGGAGCCTCTCCGCTTTCCTCCATCAAGTACGCCGGTGTGCCGTGGGAATTGGGATTGGCGGAAACGCATCAAACGTTGGTGCTCAACGATTTGCGCGGCCGGATTCGGGTAGAGACCGACGGTCAGATGAAGACGGGGCGCGATGTGGCCATTGCGGCACTCTTGGGCGCGGAAGAATACGGATTTGCGACGGCTCCGCTCATCATCGAAGGCTGCATCATGATGCGGAAGTGCCACCTCAATACCTGCCCTGTCGGCATTGCGACGCAGGATCCGGTGTTGCGCAAAAAATTTACCGGCCAGCCGGAACATGTCGTCAACTTCTTCTTCTTCATCGCCGAAGAGTTGCGGCAGATCATGGCGAAGCTGGGATTCCGCACCATCAATGAAATGGTCGGGCGCGTCGACAAGCTCAAGATTCACAAGGCCGTCGAACATTGGAAAGCCAAGGGGCTGGATCTGGCGCCGCTGCTGAAGATGCCTGACGTCGGTCCTGAGGTGCCGCGGTATTGCGTGCAGAAGCAGGATCATGGCATCGCCGAGATTCTAGACCGCAAGCTCATCGAACAATGCGCACCGGCGATTGATCGTGGCCAAAAGGTGACGCTTGAACTGCCGATTCGGAATCTGAACCGAACCGTGGGTACCATGTTGTCGAGCCAGGTCTCCAAGAAATATGGTCAGGATGGATTGCCTGCCGACACGATCACGATCAAATTCTACGGATCAGCCGGTCAGTCGTTCGGAGCATTCCTCGCACGCGGCATCACGCTGATCCTCGAAGGTGAGTCCAACGACTATATCGGCAAGGGCCTGTCGGGCGGCAAGATCATCGTCTTCCCGCCGAAGAATGCGATTTACACGCCGGAAGAAACGATCCTCGTCGGCAATACATCCTTGTATGGCGGCACGCAGGGCGAAGCCTATTTTTACGGTATGGCGGGCGAGCGGTTCGCGGTACGGAACAGCGGCGTACGCGCCGTCGTCGAGGGAACCGGCGATCACGGGTGTGAATATATGACCGGCGGAGTCGTGGCGGTCCTGGGCCGGACCGGCAGGAACTTCGCGGCCGGTATGTCAGGCGGGGTGGCGTTTGTGTTGAACGAGTTGGACAAGTTCCAGTCTCGTTGCAACTTGGGCATGGTCGAGCTCGAGCCGGTCGTCAGCGATGAGGACAAGCGGCTACTGCACGACATGATCACGTCGCATTTCCTCTATACCGGCAGCCGGAACGCCAAGCGTATTCTCGATGGCTGGGAAGCGATCCTCCCCAAATTCGTGAAGGTCATGCCGATCGATTACAAGCGTGTGCTCGCTGAGCGGAGGGCCGCTGCAGCCAAAGTGCAAAAATAGATGGCGCGCGTCTGTTGACGCGCACGTGTGAGCAACCCAGTCGATAGACGAGTGACGAAGGACGAGAGACGAATTAGCGATGGGTGATCCAAAGGGCTTTCTGAAATACGCGCGTGAAGGACCAAAGCGGAAAGCGGTCGAGTTGCGCGTGCTCGACTGGAAAGAAATGTACGAGCCCATCCCCGAGGAGAAGCTCAAGGTTCAAGGTGCGCGCTGCATGGATTGCGGTGTGCCCTTTTGCCAGGGCAATACCGGTTGTCCCGTCGTGAATCTCATTCCCGAGTGGAACGATCTCGTCTATCGCGGGCGCTGGAAGGACGCGCTCAAGGCATTGCACACCACGAACAATTTCCCGGAATTCACCGGCCGTCTCTGTCCCGCGCCCTGCGAAGGCGCCTGCGTGCTGGGCATCAACAGCGACCCGGTGTCGATCCGCGTGCTCGAATGGAACATTATCGATCGTGGCTTCAACGAAGGCCTGGTCGAGCCGGCCTTGCCGGTGAGAAAGACCGGGAAGACGGTCGCCATCATCGGATCAGGACCCGCCGGTCTGGCTGCCGCGCAACAACTCGCGCGCGCCGGCCATAGCGTCACCGTATTTGAGAAGGCCGATCGCATCGGCGGCTTGCTGCGGTACGGCATCCCTGATTTCAAGATGGAGAAGTGGGTCATCGACCGGCGGCTGGAACAGATGAAGGCCGAAGGGGTGGAGTTCAAAACCGGCGTCACTGTGGGTAAAGATGTTACCGGCGAACAGCTACGGCAGGAGTTCGATGCGGTGGGCCTGACGATGGGCGCGGAAATGGCGCGCGATCTGCCGGTGCCGGGGCGTGAACTCAAGGGCATCCATTTCGCCATGGAATATCTCACGCAGCAGAACAAGCGGACGGCAGGAATCTCCGTATCCGAAGAACCGATCACCGCCAAGGGAAAACGGGTGGTCATCATCGGCGGCGGCGATACCGGGTCTGACTGCTTGGGAACGGCTCATCGCCAGGGCTGCAGTGAGGCGCATCAGTTCGAAGTGTTGCCCGAGCCACCTCCGTCCCGATCGAGCTCGACGCCCTGGCCGCTCTGGCCGATGCAGCTTCGTACGTCCCATGCGCACGAAGAAGGCTGTGATCGTCAATGGAGCGTGTCCACCACCAAGTTTACCGGTCACAACGGGCATGTGACCAAACTGCATGCCAACCGGGTGAAGTTCGAGGGCGGGAAGTTCGTGGCGATCCCGAATACGGATTTCGAGTTGGATGCGGATCTTGTGCTCCTGGCTATGGGCTTCACGGGCCCGGTCAGAAACGGTTTTCTCGACAGTCTCGGCGTCAACTACGATGCGCGTGGCTGCGTGACCGTCAACGAGAACTTCATGACCAACCTCGACGGCGTCTTTGCCGGCGGCGATACCAAGCGCGGCGCGTCCCTCATCGTCTGGGCCATCGCCGAAGGCCGCAAGATGGCGGCAGGGATCAATCAGTACCTCTCGGCAGGCAAGTCCGCGAAGTCGAATCGCTGACAGCAACCTTTCCCAAACACGTTCGCTCTCCCTCCATCCTCACGGGGCGGTGCACTCTTTTTGCGAGTCTGCATCATTCCCGCACGCACCGGAAGAACTCGCTTACGCACGCACGCGTCACCACATGGCTCACGCGTCCACGAATGGGCAGTCAGCCATCGTCGAACGGGTAAGCCGCTCTGGCCTGTTGGCCTCTGCCCTCGGATTGATCGATGCCTGGTATCCCAGTGCACTGAGAGTTTCAACCGTTCCGGCATCTATCCTTTTGTAATCCGCACAGTGCGCCTCGTGCGAATTCGCTCAGTTTCTATGCCCTCCCTATGGAAAACCTTCAGATTTGCAGGTAGTCCTGATGGCATGTGCCTTGCTTAATAGGCAGGCATCGTGGCGAGGGCCATGTGAATCAGAAAAAGGAGACGCGCGATGGTCAAGATGATTAAGAATGTCGGTGATCGTGAGTTGGCCTGGGTGATGCTGGCGGTAGCGGCGGTTGCTCTGTGGAGCACCTGGGGCCTGAATAGTTAGAATCCCACGTGGCCAGACCGCAGCCTCCATGCTGCGTCTCGGCGGTTCATTCCGCTCCTCACGTGGCGTCGTTCCTTGTCATTGCTGTGTAGGTTGTCTACCCTCCGGCGCCTTCAATTAATTCCTTCAATATCACCGCCTGATTCTGTGTCGTATTCTTCGCGCTGAACACCAGCGTGATCCTTTGCGTACGCGCCAGTTTCGCGAGTTCATCAATGGCGCTGCGCAACTCCGGCTGCTGCAATTCCTTCCGATAGCGAACGCTGAACTCGACCCACTTCCGGGGATCATGGCCGAACCATTTTCGGAGTGCGGTGCTCGGGGCGAGATCTTTTCGCCAGGCATCAAGCTGCAGGTGTTCCTTCGTGCAGCCTCGTGGCCACACGCGATCCACGAGAATCCGGACGCCATCGTTTGGGATCGGTTGGCTATAGGCGCGTTTGATCTGGACCATGACGAATCCGAATCTATTCCTGGTTTTCTACGACAGAGCCAGTAGCGATCGGTTGCTCAGTGTGCATGACGACGACCGGTTTGCATTGAGGGATATCTGCCGTTTCTGTGGAATCGTGCATGATGAGCCGTGAGCATCAACGCGCGGGGCCGAGATCTCTGCGACGACGGAGATGCCGTTCTCCATATCACGGAATTGTACTGCAGGTATGTTCAGCATGTCTCCTCACCCGTGAACAGAACTCCAGGTACACGCGTAGGCAGTTGCCGCGAGCCTGAGTGCACCTGAGTTGCATGGCGTGATCATAGCCAAAATCCCTGAGCTCTGGTGCATGTCCCCAGCAACCCAAGTGCCAACCTGACATCTATTCGGTCGCATCTCCACGCTGGGCCTGAACGCTGGTGTGCTACCGGTAACGAGCGATTCCGCACCAATGACACTGTGCGAAATGCAAGGACGCTAGGGTGGATTCAGTGGTCATCACCGAGACTCCTTTTAGAATGCGGCCAGGATGGCCGCTAGCGATATCCTGACTCCAGGACCACATATTGCAGGGCATCTCCTTGCGACGATCTCGCAAGAGACCCACCATCGTCTGCTGTGTTTGAGGGAGGTGCGTGATGAGGCGTCAGTCCACGTCAGCGACCGAGGATGTGCTCGACAATCAGATCCTGGTCCTGTTGCAGCACCACCGGCGATTGACCTTTCTCACGCTCGCCGATGCGCTCCCGATGTATACCTGGCAATCGCTGTTTGCGGGGTTGAACCGGCTTCGTCATCGAGAGCAGGTCGAAATGATGGCGTTGCCTGCAGACTACGAAGTGGTGTGGCGGCCTGGTCGGGATCGTGCCCGCCCGTTGTCGGCCAATGCCTACCAGCGAGTGTGATCATGCGCTTGGTTCGTGAAAGGCTGAGCAGATGGATGGCTCTCACGGTCGTCACGCTGCTTCCCGCCTGCTCGCATGCAGGGAGCGAACTCGATCTGACGCGTTACGATCATGCTCAGGATCAACAGAAAATTGCGGCCTTTTACAGTCAGGAAGCGGCGAGACTCCGTCTCATGGCGCGGGATTTGGATCATCGCGCCATCGTCTATGAACGGCTCTTCGGTCCGGGGTCTGATTGGGTCGCAGGCGCGCGCTTACTGGCGCGAACCTACGAAGATGCCGCGCAGGATCATGAACTCACGGCCGAGCAGCACCTGTCGTTGACGCATGGCAGATAAGTTTCCCTCCGGAGTGATCGAACCATGCCTATGCAACAGGTTGAAGACTGGAGGATGTCATGCGGCGACTTACAGGGATCCTCTTGATTATCGGGTCATTGGTTGGTTGGCAGGGATGTGGCAACACCGTGCATCCGGGACAGCGCGGGCTGCGCTGGTATCCGCTCACCGAAGGGTTGACGACGGAGACGTTGAAGAGCGGCTTCTATTGGCGGGCTCCCTGGAACGATATTTTTGTCTATGACATTCGTCTGCAGAGCTATACGGAAACCGTCGATGCGCTCAGTTCGGACGACCTGCTGGTGCAACTGAAGACCGCCATCATCATGCGACCGATCATCGATGAAGTGTATTTTCTGGCACAGGAAATCGGACCTGATTTTTACCCCCGAGTTGTGAAGCCGGAATTATTGGCGGCGGTGCGCAGTGTGGTTTCGAACTATCCGATGGTGTCGGTGCCGGAGAAAAGTGCGGAGATTGCGAGCAAGGTGCAGGCCGTTGTCGTCGAGAAGCTCAAGGGCCGCCATCTCGAGGTGCACAGTGTGGCATTGGCCGATATCGAATTGGCCAAGATTGTGTTGGAGGCTGTGGAGCGGAAACAGGCCAAGGAGCAGGAAAAGGAGCAGAAGGAATTCGAACTGGTCATCGCAGAGAAGGATGCGGAGATCGCGAGGCGACGGGCACGGGGAGAAGGGGATGCGGTCCGGATCAGATCGGAAGGTGAGGCGGAGGGGGCGAAGATCCGGGCGCTCGGGCAAGCCAGGGCACAAGAGACGATCACGAAGACGCTGACGCCGGAGTATCTTCGCTACAAACTCTACGATAGTCCGAATGCCAAGATGGTGCTGGTGCCGGACAATCTGCATGTCCCGATTCTGCTCAACCCAAACGACGGACGAGGGACGAGCAGCCTCGGGACAATGATGCACGCCGAGGAGTCGCTCGCAGGGGCAGGACGGTAAAGAGAGTTCGTATCTTCGGGGGAAGGAGAGACATGGGGGCGTGCAGTCGATGCCAAGGATTAATGGTGGCGGAAACACTGTTCAATCCCAGTGAGGGTGTCACCCATACCTGGGTCCCGGTCATACGGTGCCTCAATTGCGGCAATTTAGAGGACGCGTTGATCCGGATGGCACGATGTATCCCCGAGCATCTCCGTCGCAGCACGAGGCCAGGCCCGCAGCGGCGAGGAGTATGGGGGGCAGGCATGCCGGAGCCGTCAGAGCGTTGAGCGAGGGTGGATTGTCAGTCGATAGCCCTCCAGCATCGGCGGAGCAAGGATCTCGGTGCAGTGGATGCAACAGGACGAAGGAGGCGCCATGGAAGGGTATGGGAAGCGGGTGCTCGTTGCGGATGATGAGGCGAGCGTGCGTCGGTTGGTCACTCTGGTGCTCGAACAAGTCGGCTACATCGTGCATGAGGCAGGAGACGGGTTCGAGGCCTTGGGGGAGATGAAAAAGCGACGCTTCGATGTGGTGGTTGCGGACTATCGGATGCCGCGTCTCGATGGCGAACAATTCCTCATCCTGAGCCGCCTTATGTGGCCTCACATTCCCACCGTGTTGTTGTCAGCCGAGTTGAACGATGTGCCTGGTCGGCTCAGTTTGCATGGCCCCTGTGCGTTCCTGGCGAAGCCGTTCGACTCGCAGCGCCTGCTGGGAGTTGTGCGGCGGGCGCTGGAGATGACCTGTGGCTGTCCCGACCAAGGTCTGATCCCAAGGGATAACTCGGGCGACGTCCTGTCATTGTCCACTTCCTAGCTTCAACGCGGCCAGAGCGAAGCACCGGACGGTGCATTCAGCTGCCGGCAACGGTGGGCGGCTGTCGTAGGATCCTTGTCGCGGCAAATATGGTATTGTGGCAGTCGACGATGTCGAGCGTCGGTTCTGTCTTTGCCCGGGAGTACGTATGAAGAAAGCATCCGTGTCGAAGAAAGCCCCTTCGCGTCGAGCTGCTCGAGAAGGCACCGTTGCTCTTGATCAAACCAATGGGCCTGGGCCAGCGCAGGACATTCATGTGCGCATTGCCGCCCGGGCGCATGAATTGTATGAGCAGCGGGGGTGTTTGGATGGCTACCACCTGCACGACTGGCTGGAAGCAGAACGAGAAATTTTAGGACATCCGGTCGACAAGGACAAATCGTCCGAACGCATCTGATGCCTGATTGACGCCTCTGCCATTCTGCTCGCCCCCTCCCAATATGGGCCGGCCGGTTTGTTGGTTATCGCATTGTCTGTTCCAGCTGGTCGACCATTCCTGAGATCGCATCGAATCCGGATTGCCAGAAGGTCTGGGAGTTCATATCGACGCCCACCTCCGCAAGGATTGCGTGTGGCGCTTTAGACCCGCCCGCCGCGAGCAGCTCGAGATATTTCGGCACGAACGAGCTTCCTTGCTCCTGATACATCCGATACAAGGCCAACACGAGGAGATTGCCGAAGCTGTAGGCGTAGCAATAGAAGGGGCTTGCGTAGAGGTGGGGAATCGTGAGCCATTCCCACTGGAATTCCTGCGGTACCCGCAGCGATTTCCCGAATTGTTGCCGCAGCAGGGTCATATAGCTGTTGGCCAGGTCGGTCGTCGTGCCGCCTTGGGCCACCATGTCATGGGCCGTCCGTTCGAAGGCCACGAAATAGGCCTGTCGCATGACTGTGGCGTAAATGTCATCCAATTGATTGACGAGGAGACTTTGCTTCACCGCCCGATTGGTTTCGGAGGCCATGAGGGCATCGGACAGAATCCGTTCCCCGAAGACCGAGGCCGTTTCTGCCAGCGGCAGGGTCGAGTGGAAAGTGAAGACGTTGTGCTGCTCGGCCATCATCGCGTGTACGGCATGGCCTAACTCGTGGGCCATGGTGGCGATATCGCGCGCCTCGCCGGTGAAATTCAGCATGACATAGGGCGTGAGGTTGGGCGCGACGCTATAGCAATAGGCTCCGCCCATCTTGCCGGGCTTCGTGCGGGCATCGATATGACGGTCGGCAAAGACCCGTTGTGCCAGTTCGGCGAGCCGGGGTGAAAATCCGTAATAGGCATCCAGCACCATCCGTACCGCATCTGCGTACCGGTAGGTCTTTTGTTCCGCCCGATGGGGGGCGTAGATGTGGTAGCGGTTCATCGTGCGGATCTTGCAAAGCTTGGCCTTCAGGCTGAAGTATCGTTGGAAGATCGGCGCATTGTTCATGCAGACGGTGAGGAGCGCCTCCACCGCGGAGTCGGGAATGTCGTTGCTGAGGTTTCGCGAGGCCAGCGGGGTCTTGAAGTGCCGCAGCTGGAGATTTTCTGCCTTCCAGTCGTTGACCAGGGTCTTATAGATTTCCCCGAGCAGATCCTGTTGGGCTTCATAGACACGATACATCTCCTGATAGGCGGCTTCTCGCAACGAGGCCTTGGGACTTCGCAGATAGGCCGACAGCGCCTCCCGGTTCAACGTCTTCTTTTTGCCGCCGACCCGTAGGGTAAAGGTAAAGCCGTTGGTCACGACGTCATACAACTGGTGCACGGCGCTCTGTCCGGTAATGTTCTTGATGTTGATGATTTTTTCTTCGGGTTCGGACAGCGTATGTGGTTTGAAGCGCCGGATGGTTTCCAGGTGGTACCGGAAGTCCCCGCTGTTCGCCATGAGCCGTTCCGCGTTCTTGTCATCGACGCTCTGCCACCAGAGATCAAAAAACAGGAGATGATTCTGGAGGGCCGTCAGCTGCTCTTCCACTTTCGTCTTGAAGGAGCGGGCCGCTAACTGTTTCGTGTCCTCGGAAAACCACAGATATGAGTAGGCACTGAGCCGACCTGACTCCCTGGCGATCTGTTCCGACAGGGTCAGAAGGTTCAGCAACGCCTGTTCCGGCATCGTGGCGGAGAGTTCCGCGCGGGCCGATTCGAATCGCGTGACTTTTGCGCTCAGGTCTTTCAGGTACCGGTCGAACTGTTTCACCGGGTCGGTGACCAGGTCGGATAGTTCCCAATGGTCGGAAAACTCACGGGAGGCAGTGGTACGGCGGGTGGTGCGGACAGCGGCGGTCTTGCGCGAAACGGCCATGGTCGAGGCTCCTACAAAGTGAATGATGAACGGAATCATACCATCGTCGACGGGGTCGGGCGTGTAGATTCTTTGAGGGCAAGCCGGGCCGGCGTCGATGCACCGTTGACAGGTGTGGCTCGGATGTTACAATCCGCCCCATGGTGGGGACATGACCGAACAGGAAATCAATCGGGCCATTCAGTATGTCACCGCGGCCACGTCCTACGGGCGGGACACGGTGGCGGATATTCTTCGAACCGGACTGTCTGAATTGGCGATCCTCTCGACGCAGTCGAGTCGGCGTTTCGAGCGGGAAGATTTGATGGGATATCTGTGTCAGTGGACGATGAAACGCACGGGGCACCCGGAACCGTTGGTGCGCGAGGTACTCGACGGGGCGGGGCGCTGGCTGGATGAAGTGGCGACGACCCTGGCCGAGCAGCGGCAGGGGCAGGAGAATGTCGAGGATGACGACGAGCCAGGCGCAGCAACAGCCTAAGTGTGATGTGGACAACGCCTGTCGTTCGTGACAGGGCCCTCGTTACATCAGGCGCCTTTTACGAAATCCGTGTCACGAGAGACGCTTCACGGACTCACGGGCGCTCAGCCGGGGAGGCTGCTCTTTAACGCCTCCAGATTTTTGGTGACCATCGCATCGCCGTTCTTGGTCGAGACCTCGATGCCTTGATCCGACACCTGACGGCATTCATCCACACGGTTCAGTTTCAGCAGCGATTGCGCCAGGGCATAATACGCGGCTGAGTAGGTGGGTTTGACGGTGATGCACTGCCGTAAGGCCTTGGCGGCCTCCTCGAAGTTCGCATCGTCCATATAGGCTTTTCCCAGCCCGAACCAGGCGACATCGTCGTCCGGTTCCATTGCCAGGACCCGCTTCAGTGGTTCAATTCTCGGATTCGGCATCGGTTCCTCCCTTGCGCAGACGATAGCAGCGTTCTCTGCGCGTTGTCTACGCAGTTTGACGCGTGGTAACCTCAACAGACGGTTCGTCGTGCCTCGCAGCCACGCCTCAGGGTATGCGGAAGGTCATCCAGCTGCCGATCTTTTTGTCGCGAGTGACTCATGGGAACAACCGGTCTCGTTTACGATCCTCGCTATCTTGCGCATGATATGGGCTCCGGCCATCCGGAATCGCCCAACCGGCTGCGTGCGATCATGCAGCGGTTGGAGCAGAGCGGATTGGCGGCCAAACTGACGAGGATCGAACCGCGCAAAGCCGAGGACGAGTGGGTAACCTTGGTGCACACCCCAGGCTACGTCGCGCGCCTCGCGCAGGAGGCCCCACGCAGTGGGCGGGTGTCGCTGGATGCGGATACCTCCATGTCTCCCGGCTCCTTGACGGCTGCCTATCTGGCCGCCGGTGGGGCACTGGCTGGAGTGGATGCGATTCTGGCCGGTCAGGTGGAGCATGTTTTTTGTGCGGTGCGTCCACCAGGACACCATGCCGAAGCCGGGCGGGCCATGGGCTTCTGCCTCTTCAATAACGTCGCGATCGCCGCACGATACGTGCAACAGCGCTACGGTCTGCAACGCGTCCTGATCGTCGATTGGGATGTGCATCACGGCAACGGGACGCAGCATAGTTTTGACACCGATCCGTCCGTCCTGTTTTTTAGTACCCACCAGTATCCGCACTACCCCGGAACCGGTCGCGCGACCGAGTGCGGCAGCGGCGCGGGCGACGGGTTCACGATCAATGTGCCGATGGAAGCGGGTGAAGGCGACGACGACTATCGGGCGGTGTTTCAGAAAGTCCTGGTCCCGGCCGCCGACGCGTTCAAACCGGAGTTCGTCATCGTGTCCGCCGGATTCGATGCGCATCGGGATGATCCTCTGGCGAGCATGGGCCTGACGGAGGACGGATATGCAGAACTGACCGCTATCGTGGCCGGCATTGCCAGGCAGCATTGTCGGGGGCGCCTGCTGTCCTCGCTGGAAGGGGGGTACAATCTCACGGCTCTGGCTGCGTCGGTGGAGCGGCATGTCCAGGTGCTGGTGGAGTCATGACAGGCTGGGTGAAATGGCTGTTGGGCGCGGCGCTCCTCGCCGGACTGGTCTACCTCTATTACACGGAGGTCAAGCCCGTGGTGATTTTCGGGCTTCGGCCGGAATATGCGCATGCGATCCCGTTTCAGAAGATTCCGGAAGGACTGACCAGCCTGAAGGCCGATTCTTGCGGGCAGTGCCACCGCGAGATTTATGACGAGTGGAAAACCAGCATCCATGCCCACGCCTATGAGGATCCATTCTTTCAGGCATACTGGAAGAAAGATAAACACATTTGGGTCTGCCTGAATTGCCATACGCCGCTGGAAAACCAGCAGCCGACGCTGGTGAAAGAGATCCCGCGCGGACGTGTTGAGAAGGCGGCGCAGGAGCCGAATCCTCACTTCGATGCGGCGTTGCAAAAGGAATCGATCACGTGCGCGGCGTGTCACGTGCGTGACGGAGTGATTCTCGGCCCGTTCGACGATTCGGCTGCCCCGCACCCGACGAAATTCGATCCGAGCTTCCGCACGGCGCAATTTTGCTCACGTTGCCACAATGTCGTCTCGGGGCCGGCGCAGTTTTACAATGTGGGACCGTGCGGGACCTATGCCGAATACGAAGGCAAATACTTCATGCAGGAGCGGGGCTTCATCTGCCAAAGCTGCCACATGCCGGAAGTCGACCGTCCTGTAGCGGAGAACGGGCCGATCAGGCGCGGCCGCCGGCATTTATGGCGGGGCGGGCACGATCCAGACATGGTGAAACGTGCCGTGGCGATACAGGTCAAGGTCGATCCCCCCGCGCCGAAGCCGGGTGAGCCGATGAAGGTTGCCTTGACGCTTACCAATGCCGGCGCCGGGCATAAAATCCCCACCGGTGACCCTGACCGCCACTTCACGGTCGAGTTCGCCGTGAAGGATGGGCAGCAGCAGGTCCTGGCTGAAACACGTCATACCATGGGGCGCTGGATTATGTGGCAACCGGCCATCGTGGAGTTGTACGATAACCGCCTGCTCCCGCTGGCCAGCCGGGAGTATGCGTTTAAGTATCGAATGCCGGAGGCCTCGAAGGGGTTGACGTTACAGGCCCGTGTTCGGTACCACATCTTGACGGACGGGCAGCACGATATGCTGAAGGCCAAGTATGGGCTGATGGCGGATGATCCCTACTCCTTCACCGTGTACGAACGGGAAGTGCCGTTGAATGGAGCGCTTGCGTCCGCGTTCGCCGACCCGTTGCCCGAGCCGCCGCCGATGGCCTGTGCCAATCCAGCTGTCCCGCAAGGGTAAGTTAGAGGAGGCGCACTAATCATGCTGGGAGTTATCGTCTTCGGTCTCCTGAGCCTCTTCCTTGGATGTGCTACTTCCCCTCCGCCAGATCCGACAGAACAAGAGATGTTGCAGGCCGACATCGGTCCTCGGATCTCTCTAGAGGATGCTCAATCGCAAGCGAAGGCATTCTTGAAAAGGCGGTTCAAAGATCCAGAACCGACCGAGATAGGTTGGGGACCAATCCACGATCATAGCTGGCTCCGTGGAGAACGAAAGATTGAGTTTGGATATATGTTACCGGTTGCGGTCATCTCAGCGAATGAACGCTATGACGGGTATTTCGGGTTTCAATTCTTTTTCATTCAAGGAACGCTGAAAGGTGTCGTAGCGTTTTTAGACCCGGACTCGCACGATCAGCATAATTACGTCGCTCCTAGGAAGAAAAGGATCTATTGAGGAATGCCGTCCGTATAGCAGAGTTGAAGGTCGAGCGAGATCAGTAGTGTGAATGGGCAGGAAAGGGTCCGGTTATGGAAAACTCAGGGCTCTACCGGAGCGGTCTCTCATGTGATTCCTTCACCTGCCAAGCTATCACGTAGGCAGAGTCTTTTCGTCTTCTCCGAGGAAAAGAACATCCCGTTCTTGTAAAAGCGGTGTCGCTTCGCGGACCAAGGAATCTCCTTCAGAACGAGGAAGCGCACTGAGCGCCGACTGGACCGCTTCCAAATTGCCGAAAAAGCCTACACGTCTTAAGTTCTTATTATACTCCAACGCCCAAGACCAACACGGTAGCTCAGGATGCTCGCGAATCACTACCGTAAAGAATCCTTCAGCCTTTATTCACCGTAGCCACAGCCCCCAGTTAGCAACATTCTTCGTGAAGGCCGCGAGTCTAGAATTGCCCCAGTCACAGCGGGCGGCTAGCGTACAGGACAATAGGAAGAACCAACCGCAGTCCAGTTGTGTTCATTGGTGAGGGTTCGGTAAGCTGTTGGCCGGGTTAATCACTCACCGAGGATACGCGATGCAACATCCATTACTCATCGATTGTGAAACGCTTCAAACACGGTTAGGCCAGCCCGGCCTCGTCATTCTCGATGTACGAGGCCGCTCAACGTATGAATTCGGGGGTCATATTCCTGGTGCCGTGCATTCGACGTGGCATGAATATAGCGACCCTGAAGCGGTCGCGAAGGGACTCTTGGATCCGAATCTGAAACGCATTGAGGCGCGGCTGCAGGCGCTCGGCATCAACCAGGAGAGCGAAGTCGTCATCTATTCCAATCCATTTGATAACTGGGGCGACGAAGGCCGCATGTTCTGGATGCTGGAGTATCTGGGGCACAAGAATCTCAAGGTGCTGGACGGTGGATGGGTGAAATGGATTCATGAGCGCCGCCCGTTCGAGCATGGTGCAGTGCGCCCCAAGCCAGGCAACTTCACTGTGTCGCCCATCGACTCGGCCATCATTCTCAAGGATGAGCTCAAGGCGATCGTGCGCAAGCCGCAGCCGACGACCACCATTGTGGATGCCCGGAGCCTGGAAGAATTTCTGGGCAAGGAAGTGTCTGGCATTCCGCGTCCCGGTCACATACCCGGCGCGGTCCACGTAGCGTGGAGCGGATTCCTGAATCCGGATGCCACGGTGAAGGATCTGGCGGCAATCACAGCCCAATTGGATCTCAAGGGGCTGAATCCGAAACAGGAGACCGTGTGTTATTGCACCGGCGGAGTGCGTTCGGGCTGGCTCTACTTCGTGTTGCGCCTAGCCGGTTATGCGCGCCTGCGTAACTACCCCGGTTCTTGGTGGGAGTGGAGTCGGGATTTTGCCTGTCCGGTTGAGAAAGATTTGCTCGCGCTGCAAAAGTTGCTCGGCCTGTCGGAATCGCAGGTCCCGACCGGGATGCGTCCGTCTTGACAGGATAACGAGCCCTCTTTATGCTGAAATTGTGCGATGGTGGCATTATGCGGTGCACATACTTACAGAGGAGGCGGTTCATGCAGACTGCGAAATGGCGGGGAGTCGTGGTGGCCGGAGTCATGATGGCGCTTGTCGGCGCGCCGATGGTGTCCAGCGTGGCCTTCGCGGCAGGAAATAAGCATCAGGCTGAAGCTGTCGAGCATGCCAAGGAAGCGGTCGCGCACGGGAAGCAGGGGCATGCGGACGCACTGGTGAAGCATGCGGAAGCGGCGTTGAAGCATGCCGAAGGCGCGATGGCTGAGACGAAGAACCCTCATGTGGGTGAAGCCATCAAGGGGCTGAAGGACGGGATCGAGCACGGCAAGGCGGGCCATGCGGATGTGGCGACCAAAGCAGTGGAAAACGCCCTTCCCCACTTGTCTGAGGGAATGTAAGCGGTTCTTGCGCGTCCGAGACCGGTAGGATAAAACGGGCAGGGGCATCCCTGCCCGTTTTTGTTTGTGCGGAAAGGCGACCCCCATGCGGATTGGCTACCTTCAGTTTGATCCGACGTTCGGCGAAGTGGTTCGCAATCTCGATGTGGTGACGGCTCACCTCGAGCAAGTCGAGGCCGACCTGATCGTCTTGCCGGAACTGTTCGCCACCGGCTACCAGTTCGTCTCACAGGCGGAGGTGATGGATCTGGCCGAGCCGGTACCTGATGGCCGGACGACGCGACGGCTTGCGGACATTGCCGCTCGTCGCGGGATGACGATTGTGGCGGGAGTGGCGGAACGCGACGGCGCACGCTGCTTTAATTCAGCCGTAGTGGTCGGGCCAAAGGGAGTGATCGGTTGTTATCGGAAGACGCATCTCTTCTTTGAGGAAACCCTATTCTTTACTCCCGGTGACAGCGGGTTCCGAGTGTGGGACATTGGTCCGGCCAAGGTCGGCGTCATGATCTGTTTTGACTGGTACTATCCGGAGTCAGCCCGCACCCTCGCGTTGCAAGGCGCGGAGATCATCGCGCACCCGTCGAACCTGGTGTTGCCGAATTGCCCGGATTCCATGGTGACTCGGTGTTTGGAGAATCGTGTGTTCAGCGTCACGGCCAATCGGATCGGCCTCGAGGCACGCGGCGGGAAAGATCCGCTGACGTTTATCGGGCTGAGCGAAGTCGTGAGCCCGCGCGGCCGTATTCTGCACCGGGCCCCCCGGGAGTGTGAGGAACTGGCGCTTGTCGACATCGACCCGGCGGAAGCCCGGATCAAGGCGTTGAACGCCTATAACGACCTGTTGCGTGACCGCCGGCCCTCATTGTACGAGGCATGACGGCAGGTCCTCTCCATTTTCATGACTCAACTTGCGTCGCTCGAACCCTCACGGTAGGATGACTCATGACCACTCCACTGGCTAAAGGCATTTTGCTCGTCGCCGCGCCGGCACTGAGCGATCCCAATTTCAGGCAGGCGGTCGTGCTGCTCTGTGAGCATGGACCTGAAGGTGCCTTAGGCGTGATCGTGAACAGGCCGACCGCGATGTCCATCTCCGAGGCGTTGCCGCAGGTGCCGATTCTCGAAGGACAGCCGCATGTGCTCTATTCCGGAGGCCCCGTGCAAACCAATCAGGTCATGATGCTGTATCGCATCAACGACACACCCGAAAATTCGCACCAGGTTTTCGATGGCGTCTGTCTCGGCGGCGATTTGGAGATCATGGAACGGATTCTGATGGAACAACCGGGCAAGGAGTCGTTTCGAGCCTACCTCGGCTATTCAGGATGGGGACCGGGCCAGCTTGAGACGGAGATGCAGAGTGGTTCGTGGATTACGTTGCCTGCCGACCCGTCGATCGTGTTCGACAAAGATCCGACTCGCATCTGGCCAGAAATCTTCGTGGGCCTCGAGGAACCTTCCCAGCACTACGCGGACATGCCGTTCGATCCGTCCAGCAACTAGAATACGAGCGTAGAGCGGATCGCATAACGCATATGGTTCGGAGGCGGAATGTCCGTTCCTTCCGTGCCGTGCGCCATCAGCGATAAGCCATTAGCTCTGCAGCACCTTTGCTAGAAATCTCCCCGTGTGCGACTGGGCCACCTTCGCCACCTGTTCCGGCCGTCCTTCTGCGACGATCTGTCCTCCCGCCACGCCGCCCTCAGGCCCCAGATCGATGACCCAATCGGCCGTCTTGATGACATCCAGATTGTGTTCCACGACCACCAGCGTGTTCCCTGCATCTACCAGTTTGTGCAGCACGGCGAGCAATTTCTTGATGTCATCCAGATGCAGGCCCGTTGTCGGTTCATCGAGGATGTAGAGCAGATTGTGCGCGGAGGGATCCTTGAGTTCGGCGGCGATTTTCAGCCGTTGCGCTTCTCCTCCGGAAAGCGTATTGGCGGCTTGTCCGATCCGGAGATAGCCCAATCCGATCGAAGACAGCAGATAGAGCTTCTCCGTGAGTTTGGGGGAGCCGGAGAAAAACGCCTGTGCGTCGGACACCGTGAGGTTCAGCACATCGTGGATGGTCTTGCCGCGATATTTGACGGCAAGAATCTCCGGCTTAAAGCGTCGACCGCTGCACTCTTCGCAGGTCGCGTAAATATCCTCGAAGAAGTACATCTCCAGCTTTTCGTAGCCGTTCCCTTCGCAGCGTTCGCAACGGCCGCCGGCCGCGTTGAACGAGAAATGCCCGGGGGTGAGGCCCTGCCGCAGGGCATCTCGTTCAGCGGCGAACAATTGACGGATTTCATCGAAGGCTTTGAGATAGGTGATCGGGTTGGAGCGGGGAGTTCTGCCGATCGGCTGCTGGTCGATGAGGCGCACGCCGTTCAGGTGTTCCAGGCCTTTGATCGCTTGGAATTTTCCCATCGGGAGCGATTCGATTCGGAAGGCTCGGGCGGCGGCGCGATACAGGGTCTCCTCGATGAGCGTGCTTTTGCCGGAGCCCGACACGCCGGTGATGCAAACCAGCATGTGAAGGGGGATCCTGACCAGCAGGTTCTTGAGATTGTGTTCGGCTGCGCCGGCGATACTGAGCACTGTGCCGTTGCCGGACCGGCGGGTCTTCGGCAGCGGGATGCGATCGTCGCCGCGCAGGTAACGGGCGGTGAGAGCGGACCGGTCGGCGAGAAATTGTGCACGTGGCGCCGCGCAGACAACCTGGCCACCTTGCTCTCCGGAGGCTGGGCCCATTTCGACGATATGGTCGGCGGCCTGAATCATGAGCGGGTCATGTTCCACGACCACGACGGTATTGCCCTGGTCGGCCAAGTCGCGCAGGATGCCGGCCAGGGTGTCGGTATCGCGCGCATGGAGCCCGATCGTGGGTTCGTCCAACACGTACAAGGTGCCGACGAGACGGGACCCGAGTTGATTGGCCAAGGCGATGCGCTGCGCTTCCCCGCCAGACAGGGTTTTGGTCTGCCGGGAGAGCGTCAAGTAGCCGAGCCCCACACGCAGCAGGAAGTTCAGCTTGTTCTCCAGTTGGCGCAGGATGTCCTTAGCCACTTCGGCATCGAATGCCGGCAGGGCCAGGCGGGCAAACCATGCCGCCGCGGCTTCGATGGTCAACTCGTTGAGCTGGACGAAGTCGTGCCCGGTCACCATCACAAACCGCACGGCCGGTTTGAGTCGACTGCCCTGGCATGTGGGGCAGACGGCGGGGCTGCGGTAGCGGCTCAACAGCACACGCACGTGGAGTTTGTAGCGTTTGGTTTCCAGATAGTCGAAATATTGCCGGATGCCCTCCACCTGTTCGCTGCCTTCCCAAATGAGCTGTTGGACCTTAGGGGATAGATCCTGAAACGGCGTCGTGAGATCGACATCCATCCTTTTCATGGCGAGCAACAGCTGTTGTTGCCACCAGTCCGACCCCGGTTTGCTCCAGGGTTCGATGGCACCACCGGCCAGTGACTTGCTGCGATCGGGGATGACGAGGTCCCGGTCATACCTGAGGATATTGCCGAAGCCCTTGCATTCGGGGCACGCCCCAAGGGGATGGTTGAAGGAAAATAACAGAGGACGCAGGGGCTCGAAGCCTCGCCCACAGCCCTGGCAACGAAAATGGGTGCTATATGTGCGCAATCCCTGACCGATGACGTCGACGTGGCAGAGACCCTCTGCCTCCTGAAAGGCGACCTCGATGGCCTCGATGAGGCGATGGCGGTTGTCCGGTCTCAGCACCAGGCGATCCACGATGACGTGAATCCCGGACGTGCGCGTCTCAGGGAGGGACGTCTGGTCATGGAGGTCCACGATCTCGTCGCCGCAACGCAACCGGGTGAAGCCGCGTTTCATGAGCGCGTCCATCAACGACCGGTCGTGGCCGGGCCCCAGGTCTTTGACGGGGAACAGCACCATGGCCCTCGCGTCAGGGAATTGCGCGAGCAACTCCTCCGCCAGGGAGCCGGGATGATAACCGCGAGCTTCCTGGCGGCAGTCGGGGCATACGGGTTTGCCGATTTTGGCGAACAGGAGCCGCAAGAGATCGGCGAGTTCAGTGGCGGTGCCGACGGTGGAGCGAGCGGTGCGAATGGGATTCTTTTGCTCGATGGCAATCGCCGGGCGAATGTTGAGCAGGCGGTCGACGTCGGGGCGGTTCACCTTGTCGAGAAACATGCGCGCATAGGTCGAGAGGGACTCGACATAACGCCACTGTCCTTCGGCGAACAGGGTGTCGAAGGCCAGGGACGATTTGCCAGACCCTGAGAGGCCCGTGATGGCCGTCACCTTGTTGTGCGGAATGCGGAGCGAGATGTTCTTGAGGTTGTTCTGACGTGCCCCTTCGATGATCAGTTCGTCGGCTGGTCGATTCGGGGGGGTACGGGGTGCCACGCTGGAGCGCTCCTCTCGAAGAATGACCGACCATCGTAACAAGTGCAGGGGGCTACCGCAACGATGTGCCTGCGCCATGTGTCAGGCTACCTGTGATCCTCCGCCGGGTCTTCGTATAATGGCCGCCTCAGAGGGGAGGGACATATGTTCGATCGCGATGCCTATCTTATCCGTATCGAGTATCAAGGGCCGGCGACTCCGTCCGTGGAGGCCCTGCGGGGGTTACATCGAGCCCATGTGATGACCGTGCCGTTTGAAAATCTAAATATTCATCTTGGCCGGCCCGTCTCGCTGGACCCCTCCGACCTGTTTCGGAAGATTGTTGTCGAGCGACGGGGTGGATACTGTTTCGAGCTCAATGGCCTGTTTGCGCTCTTGTTGGAAGATATAGGCTTTACCGTCACCAGGCTCGCGGCTCGGGTGTTGTATGGTACGGAAGGGATGCGGCCACGGAGTCATCAGTTGCTGCTGGTTCATCTGGGGGAGGAGCGCTGGCTTGCGGACGTCGGGTTCGGAGGGCAGGGATTACGTGAGCCGTTCCCTTTCATGGCTGGTCTGGAGCAACGGCAAGGACCGGATCAATTCAGGCTCGCGACAGACGAACGGAAAGAGTCTGTGCTGCAATGGCACATGGAGGAAACCTGGGTCGATCTCTATTCTTTTGCGCTCGATCCTTGGTTGCCAGTGGACTACAGCTTCGCAAACTATTACCACTCGCACTCACCGGACTCTCTCTTCACGCAACAGCGCATCTGCACGATGCCGACGCCTGAGGGGCGGACGTCACTCATCGACAACGTGCTGAAGGTGCGAGGACGAGACGGCAAGCAGGAACGTCATGTCGCCGGTGAGGAGTACAAACAGCTGCTGCAGCAGCATTTCGGATTGATCATTCACGAGCACGTGAAGTGTTGACGGACTACCTATCAGAACTCACCGGCCGTATATGGGCCCTTGACTCTGGACCCCGTAGTCGCAGATCGTTTCATACACACCATTCGACCTGGTCTGATAGGTCGAGCAACGCCCGCCGTTGTCATCCGAGGAATGACCGATCGGAGTGCGCATCGGTTGTAAGAGGGAGCATCCACTCATCGAGCCGAGCAGGCCGAGCACCATGATGGAACGGATCATCACCGTGCGCCTGCGTGCATGTTCCGGTCCCTCCTGCCTTGATTTCATTCGGCCATTATTCAAAAATCCACCGCATCGAGGCAAGGCTGCCCCCTGCTGGGTTTGGATGTCGAAGGAACCCCAAGCGCGCGGTGCCAGTGCCGAGAAAGATCATGCGTGCCTACTGCGACGCTCAGCAGGGGTGTATCACTAAGCGGCGTCTCGGTTCGCTGGCACCTTGGGTATCTTTTTGAGCATCAATTCTACCCCCTTCGACCTGCGGAAGGATCGCGTGAGCAAGGATGAGCTGAGAACTATCCAGCGTGACTGGAGTTAGGAGGGAGACAGCTATCGCCCATTCCGCAGCCGCTGATACGCGCCAAGTCTCCGGTGATTTTCGTTGTGCGGGAGAAGGCGATGTGGTTCGGCCAAGAAATGGTGCCAGGAACGATGTTCTGACTGTGTTCGCGACGCAGTTGTTTGAGGATGGTGACGACATTCGCATGGTGCACAAGGTATGGGGCCCTATCGATGGGCAGATTAGGATGTCCGGGTCCTGGTCGATGAGCTGATCCAGGAGGTGAGTCACTCCCAGCCACCTTACTAGGTCGGTCTGCGGAGCATGCGACGGGGGTCATGCCGGGCAGGCGATCGTCCTGCCCTGAGTCTGTCGCGGCGTTGGGCTCGCTAGTTGTGCCCGCCCTTTTCCAGCCGGACTGTTTGCGCTGACCAGTCGAGCCTTCCTACCGGCACATTGCGGCCATCGACGGCTTCGATGCGGATCGTGATGGTCGGTCGCGTAACAAGGCGATCGGCCAACGCACTGAGGGGGCGCGTCACATCGATCAGCAGGGTCGGCAGGCGTCGTGGAGCCGATCCTACCGACCGATCCCCCACGATGCCCGCCGAGCCCAATATGACAGGCTCCGCTCCTTCGATGATCGCAGCCGCTCGCAGTTTGAACGGTTGTCCCCCTGCGACGGTCACCCCCTTCAGCACCAATCGAACGTGGGAGGCCTGTTGCCACCCGGTCGGCAAGTCGACGGAAAACCGGTGCGGTCCTTCCTCCGCCTGAACTGTCAGCGCGGCCAGGATCATGACGCTCGTGAGCCAGGAGATGAGTCCCATGGTTACCGTTCCTCGCGTTCCACCTCTGCGAGGGACAGCGAGACGTCCTTCGCCTGTACTGGGATAACTTTTCTGGCCTCAGGTTTGACTCCGCGCTCAACCAGGGCCAGCCGCACCGGGCCGAGGTTCCCGCTCAGCGCTTCGAGTTTGGCGGTGGAGAGCCTGACGGCGATGTTTCGTGCGTTCTTGGAGATATGCCGCCGCTCCCGATCGTTCAATACGACCGGCACGGTACCGAGATAGCCCTTGCTGCCTGGTCCTTCATCGGCTTTCGCCGCTTCAGGGGTCGCATAGAGTCGATACACCGCACTCTTTTCCATGGGAACGGCGAGGTCGTTCAGGTGCAGTCTCGCACGACCTCCCTGCTCGACAACGTTCATCATCTTAGCACGCGTCTGTCCGGCAAACTTCAGGGTGCGGCTGACGCGCCAGTCGGTCTTGATGGGGAACCAATCGAGGAGGCAGGGAAGCTGCTCCAAGAACTTCGACGGGCCATAGGTGTAGCGCAATTGGGTGTCGTGGGTTAGGACCTGCGAGGCTTTGATCGACCGCCACACTTTGTTTTCGTCGAAGAAATTCCATGTCAGGTTCAAGAAGGCCGTTGCCGTCGGGTTCGTGTGGATGGACGAGGCCTTGTTCCAGTCCGACCACATCTTGTCCACGTTGGCATGATGCGCGTAGAAGACGGGATCTTTCCCGGCTGAATCGAAGA
>JAEURX010000029.1 GCA_016788885.1 Nitrospira sp.
GCCGGCTGCTCGCGGGGCGCATCCTTGTGAAGCGAAAACTCCCGCGCGGCCTTGGCCACCGAGACGACGGAGTCTTTCAGAAAATCCCGCCGACCATATTTAGGATCACCAGCCACGATGCGCTCCAAACTACATCACACCGTCGGCCCGCAATTTATAGACTTCGACGCAACGGTCGCAGGCCCCATACTCGACATCCCAGCCCGGATGATTCTCGCGAATAAAGTCGAGAATGTACGTCTCGAGTTTCGTTTCCAGGTCTTCCACCCAGGTGTAGGTCGGGAACCGGCACAAGGGACAAGGAAATCCCGGCATCAACATGACCTTGTTTTGGGTCTCCGGAATTTCTCCGCCCTCGACATCCACCGCGCGATCCAGAATGCGCAGGGTGTCGGTCGCCATCTCGACCAATTCGGAATGGGTGAAGTAGCTGGTCTGCCACAACCCTTCGAACACCGACTTCAATTGCGCTGGCGGAATCTTGCGATACCAAGAACGAAACTCCTTAAACCGATCCTCCTTCTGCAGCATCGGTTCCTTCCCAGCGGCGATTAATCGGCTATCGACACTGATATTCCAGAGAATGCGATAGCGGTGCAGAATGAGCGTTTCCTCGCCGGGATTCTGTCCCACCCTGGTATCGGGGTCGTACCCAAAGGCCGGGTCGAGCATATCGTTGATATGCATGAGTTCATGGCGACAATAGCGTGTCAATGCGGGATCATAGAACCGTCGCGGGATCAACTTGATGCCGACGCCCTTCAGGCCCTTTTCCTCGAACTGCTTGGCCAGATCATGCTCGACGGATCCCCACTTCCGAAGCACGTCGACCCCTTCCTGATCTTCCTTGAGCACACCCTTGACCAGGACGATGCCGACACGGGCTTTCAATTCGGGAAACTCATTGAACGCGTCGCGGATGATGTCGGAAAACCCCCAGATACCGAACAAATACTGATATAGTTTCTTGAACTCCGCCTCGCGATCATCCAATGTGAATTTTTCGTAGATCGGATCGGCCAGCTCATGAAACTCTTTGTAATAGGTCGGATCCCCTTCCCGTTCCGTCTTTTCAATGAAGGAGTCGATGACTTCCTGCAGTAAGGCCGGCTGAAAACGGATCTCCATCGACGGCTTTGATACTTCCACTCCGGTCGTCATAAGTCCTCACATGTTTGGCTGCGGTGAAGGGATGAAACCCGCGTGAGCGCTGCGCTTGACTTGCTTACAGTCGTTCTCTTACGATCGTCGAAACGACCGCTGATTATACAAACCCCTCAGCGATTTTTGCAAACCGCGGAGGGTCGGCGGGGGCCATTTAGGCTTCCGCGCAGAACAGGGACGAGGCACAGAATTTTTATGAGCAATCACACGACCGCGCCCTCGACGATTCCTTCCGCTGCACCAACGAGCCCTCAGGGTTCGCCATCACAGACACCGACCATTGACCATCTGGAGTATTGGAAGACCGGCCTCAGAGAACTCAAGACCTTCCGCGGCCATTCGCATGGCGTATGGACCGTCGCCTACGCTCCCGATGGCCAAACCATTGTCAGCGGCGGCGTCGATCGGTACGTCCGCGTGTGGGATATCGAGACCGGACGCCTCTTGCGTTCGCTGCGTGGGCATACGGCCGACATCCGCGCGCTGGTGTTCACGCCGGATGGCCGCACATTGGCCTCGGGCAGCGAAGACCGCACCATCCGTCTCTGGAATCCAAAAACGGGCGAACCCACGAAACTCTTGTTCACGCGCTACGATCACAATGTCTGCAGCCTGTCCTTGTCCCCTGACGGGCTCATGTTAGCGCGCGGCAGCCACAACAAAGACATCAAGATCTGGGAAGTGACGACCGGGACCGACCTCATGACCCTCTTGGGCAAGGACCAATACGACCACCACTGGTCGGTCTGTGTGGCCTTCTCCCCGGATGGCATTCACCTCGCCAGCGGGTCCGATATCGGCAAGATCCGCATCTGGGAAGTGTTGCCGAGCGGAGAGGAGAAGATTCTGCACAACGGTCACTGGGAGGAGACGGCCGAAGACTCCACGGAGACCCGCGGCTTCTTCATCGAGGACGACGGCGGGTTCCAAAAGCCGATGGAGTTCTGGATCGGCGCCATGACGTTCACACCCGATGGCAAGATCCTGATTACCGGAAGCCGTGACAATACGATCCGCTTCTTTGACATGCCGACGATGAACGAACTGCGCGTCGTGCGCGGGCATAACGGTTGGGTCCGCGCCCTCGCAGTCTCACCCGACGGCAAGGTGCTCATCAGTGCGGGTGACGACAGCACCATCCGATTCTGGGATATCGCTACAGGTCGCAATTTCCGGACCGACAAGACCCATACCGGACCCGTGCGCGGGATCGCCCTCTCACCGGACGGCTTGCGCTTGGCCAGCGCCTCGTGGGATCGCACCGTCAAGCTGTGGGAAGGCGGGCCGGAGCCGGAAGAGTAGGTTAGTCCTCTCCCTCCTCCGCCTCACCTTTGGCGGAGGAGATTCCATAGCGTTTGCACTTATCCCAGAGCGCTTTTCTGGAGAGCCCCAAGACCGCAGCCGCGCTCGTCCGACTCCCATCCACCTGCTTCAACACGGAAAGAATATAGTCCCGCTCAAACGACTCCCGTGCAACGGCAAGCGTGGCGGACGTCGCGGGCTCTTCCTTGTCGGCCTTCTCCGTCAAACCCTCTGTACAGAACCCGCAATTGGGCTGGGGTGCGCCCCCAAGATAGGGACAGGTCTGGAAGCCGCAGAGATCCCACGGTTGAAGCGGCTCCGCGTTTCGACCCAGGGCGGCGGCACGGTCGACCATCTGCTCCAACTCTCCGACATTGCCCGGAAACGAGTACCGCATCAACAGATCCCGGCTAGCCTGTGAAAATCCCTTGAGAGATTTATGGAACGTCGCGGCACTCCTCTCCAGCAGATGCTCGGCAATCACCAGCACATCGTCCCGGCGCTCACGCAGCGGCGGGACGATAATTTCGACCGCCGTCAGATAGTCACAGAGCTCCGGGAGAAACCGTCCGTGCGCCACCGCGTCTTTCAAGTCCTCCTGCGACGCACAGAGGACCCGAACATCGACCTCCATGGATTCTCGTCCGCCGATCCGCAGACACTTCCGATCCTGCAGCAATTGCCACATTTTTTTCTGAACGGTGGCAGGCAGTGCGTCGATATCATCCAGCAGCAATGTGCCCTTGTGTGCAAGCTCAAACCGTCCTCGTCGCTGACGCAACGCGCCGGGAAACGCCCCCTTCTCATGCCCGAACAGTTCCGCTTCTACGAGCTTGTCCGGAAGATCCCCGCAACACACCTTGATCAACGGCTGATCTCGTCGAGGGCTGTTCAAATGAATGGTGTGCGCCACCAACTCCTTCCCCGTCCCACGCTCCCCAATGATGGACACCGGAGAATCAGTTGCCGCCACTAACTTTATGCGTTCCAGCAAGGCGTACATCTGCTGATTCGCTCCATGCAGCCCCCCGAAGCTGAATCGGTCTTCCAGCACCTCTTTCAGTTCAAGATTTTCCCGGCGCAGCCCGAGAATTTTCCCGACCCGCTCCACGATCAGGAGCAACTCATCCATCTGGAACGGTTTGGTGATGTAGTCGTATGCCCCAAGCTTAATGGCACCGACCGCCGTATCCACCGATCCATGGGCCGTGATCAAAATCACTTCTGTAGTCGGACTCCGCTCCTTGCAGACCTTGAGGAGTGTCAGCCCGTCGGCACCCGGAAGACGTAAGTCCGTGATCACCACATCGAACTGACGCGTGCCAAGTACCGTCACTCCCTCAGTTCCCGTGGCCGCCGCCATGACTTCGCACCCCACACCTTCCAACGCATCGAGCATGGAGAGTCGCATCAGCGGTTCGTCATCGACAATCAGCACCCTGAGCCCTTTCACGAAAACCTCCCAATGGCATACCGTTCAGTGGATAGCGGAATGGACACGGTAAACGTGGTCCCCTTCCCGACTTCACTCTCAACCATGATCCGTCCCCCGTGGCGCTCCACAATGCCCAAGCTGACCGAAAGTCCGAGCCCCGTCCCCTCTCCCTCGTTCTTCGTGGTGAAGAAGGGGTCGAAGATCCGCGGCAGGACGGAAGAAGAAATCCCGCAACCCGAATCCCGCACCCGAACCAAACAATGAGCTTCCTCTACGATCGTGCTGATGGTCAACACCCCGCCACTGCGCATCGCCTGGATGGCATTCAGCACCAGGTTCATCAGCACCTGTTCCATCATATGCCGGTCAATCATCAGTTCCGGCATGTCGGAGGATAAGTCCGTTTCGAGTCGCACCCGATGGGGCACGAAGAGATGATCGGTCAGCAACAACACGCGTGTGACGACCTGATTGATGTCGGCCAACGCGAGCTCTGGGTTGTGTTGCTGGGAAAAATCAAGGAGCTGGCGAACGATGCGCTGCACCCGGCGCAACCCGTCCTCCATCGACGCGAGATATTCTTCCTGACGTGCCGGAGACAGCGTTGCTTTGCGCATGTTATAGAGGCAGTTCAAGATCCCTCCCAAGGGGTTGTTAATCTCGTGCGCGACCCCTGCCGCCAGCTTGCCGACCGAGGCCAGCTTCTCGGAGTTCCTGATCTGCTGTTCCAGCTTCTTCGTTTCCGTCATATCTCGGGCGATCCCCAACACACCCAGAATCTCCCCCTCCGCGCCGTGGAGGGGTGACACACTGACCATCACGGACCGCGGCTCACCCGATTTCGTCAATACCTCAACTTCGTAGACCTGTTTTACGCCAATATCCAAGGTCGACTTCAATCGGCGCCCGCGATGTCGCTTCGAAAGCAACCCCAAGTAGGGCCGCCCAAGGAGATCCTCCTTCACATATCCCCATGACAAAATCTTGCTGTTGACGTAGGTAAAACACTGCTCGCTATCAAGCGTATAGATCACATCATTGGCGTTTTCGAGCAGGTTTTCGAGGTACTGCTTCGTTTCTTCGATTTCCCTCGTACGCTCGCTGACCTTGGCCTCCAACTCCTGCTGGTAGGTATGCATTTGCCGTTCAAGGCGCTTTCGGTCGGTGATGTCCCGCAGCTGAACCATCATCCAGGTATGGTCGCTGCCGCGCACCAGAATCAGGTCCATTTCCACCGGCGTCTCCTTGCCGGCGGCATCACACACGGTGATTTCCTGCGTCGGCACCTGCCGCTCACCGGAATGGATCTTCGCAAGCAACCCCCGCATGTCATCATGGTGCATCGGGAGTACCACGTCCAGAATGCTGCGCCCCACCACCTGTTGCTCGGAGTAGCCCAACGCCTGTTCTTCGCGCTTATTCACCGCCACGATGATCCCGTCTTCTCCCACCATGAAGACAGAATCCGCCACCAGATCGAACAGCGCCTTGTACCGTTCTTGCGAGGCAACCAGTTGCTGCGTCCGTTCGTTCACCGCCTGCTCGAGCCTGGTCGTATATCGATGTACCTGCTCCTCCAGCAGATGCCGTTCCGTCACGTCACGCACGAACGCCCGTGAATGGACCAGTCCGCCCCCGCTCTCGAACAGCGCCGTTGCATGGATCTCGACGTCGATCGGGCGGCCGTCCGCAGCCACAAACACCGTCTCGATCGTACTGCGTCCCTGCGAGACCAACCGCTCAAGATACGCCAAGACTTCGGTCTCCCGGCCTTTGGGCACCAAGTCCCACAGACGCATCTGGAGCATTTCCTCCAAAGAATAGCCGAGCTTGTCCAGCCCGGTTTTATTCACATGCACGAACTGGCCGGCCTTATTCAGCTGGTAAATCATCTCGGGCGAATGCTCGATCAAGTCGCGGTAGCGGGCTTCGAGACGGCGCACATCCTCCATACGCTGTTCGATCTGCTCGAAGGATATCCGCAGATTGACGGCCATCTTGTTAAAGGCCTCGGCAAGCTGTTCGATCTCGTCGCCGGTCTTGAGTTCCAATTGCTGATCCAAACGTCCGCTCCCGATTCGTTGAACCCCCTCATGCAACAGACTGATGGGGCGGGCGATTCTTCGCGCCACAGTCAGACCGATGAGCAGCAGCACGGCAAAGACCCCAAGCCCATACACCGTGACCTGTACCACCAGGCGTTCCAGCGGGGCATAGGACTCGGCGGGGTCCTGCCGGACAAACGCTACCCAGCGTTTGCCGCCCAAGCTCTCCGGCGTTAAGTCCGTCCCGAGGCGAACCGGCGCGAACCCGACAATGGAATTCTCCCCACCATGCGAATCATTCGCCGCCGTCGTCCAGCCGGCCGCATGTCCGCTGATCGCATTCACCAATTCCGGCTTCACCACATGCTCTTCCGGCGAGAGGATCGGGCACACCAGCGGAACACCGTCTGAACTGAACAACATGGCATGCCCGGTCTGCCCCACCGTGGCTTCGGACACGGAATGGAACAGGGTGTCCCGACGCAGAAGAATCGTGACGGCCCCGATCGTCGTATGCTGCTCGTCATCGATGATCGGCGTAGACACGTTGACGACGTGGGTGCCGAAGGCAGGATCAAAAAAGATATCGCTGACGAACACCTTGCCCGTCCCCCGCTTCATCACCGCCTGCCACCAGGCTGTTTTCCCATAGTAGTATTCGACTTGTGGAATGGAACTGACGACCAACGCGCCCCGATTGTCTGTGACGAAAATGCCGACGTAATCGGATTTGCGGATGTCGTGCCACCGAATCAGGTAGTTAGTCACAATTCGGTTGATGAATAGCGGAAACTCGCTTTGCTTGTCCCGCTGCCGCCAGCGCTGCTGCCACGCTTTGATCATGGACTGGACGGTTTTTTCGTCCTTGTCGACATAGGTGCGATTGGATTCGGTCACGGAGGTGCGGAGAAACGGCATGGCGGCGAGTTGTTGCGCTTCATTGATGCCGCGTGTGACCTGCATCTCGATCCGCCGGGCCGCCTCGACCGCCACTTCCTTGAAGTTGGCACCGATGGTCTCACGTAACGCCCGGCGTTCCTCGATATAGGTCAGGACAAGAGAGAGGCTCAACGGCAGGAAACCGACCATCACAATGGCCGTGATGATCTTTCGCTGGAGGCTGTGTGACCGGCTCCAGAACAGCATGCGTGCGGCGACTCCGGCTAACGGCCCTCGCACAACAAGAGGCAGTGCCTCCAGGCGCGGCTCGGAAGAGCCGAGGCCTAGCGACGCTTGAGAAGACTCCCGGCGCTACCGGGCCAGAGCAGCAGCAACGGGCTTGCCACGAAAATGGACGAATACGTTCCAAACATGACGCCTCCGAGCAAGGCCAACGAGAAATCATGCAGCACCTCGGCCCCGCCGAGGACCAGTGGAATGAGCACGATTACCACGGTCAAACTGGTGACGATCGTGCGGCTCAGGACTTGGTTGATGGCCGTGTTGATGATCATCTCCTCATCTTCTCGCCGACGGGTACGGAGATTCTCACGGATCCGGTCGAAGACGACCACGGTATCCGTCAACGAGTAGCCGGCCAGCGTCAGCAATGCGGTCACAACCAGCAAGGTAATTTCCTTGTCCAACACATAGAAGACCCCTAACACCGCGAGCACATCGTGAAAGGTTGCCAAGGCGGCCGCGACCCCGAACCGCAACTCAAACCTGACCGCAATGTACAGCACGATCCCGACGAAGGAGATCAAGACCGCAATCATGGCGTCTTCTTGTAGCTTCTTCCCGATCGTTGGGCCGATCTCCATGCTCGAATCCACGACGAACTTGTTACCGGGAAATTCCTTGCTGAACACGGCCATGACCCGCTCCGCGACCTTCTCTTCGATGGTCGTCGAGGCTTTCACGCGAATGAGCAGCTTGTTGTCCTGCGTGAATTCCTGCAGTTCCGCAGATCCCACCCCGTTGCTTTCCAGAGCGCGGCGCGCCTCGTCGATCCTGATCGACTGGTCGAATTTGAGCTGGACGGCCGTCCCGCCGGCAAAATCGATTCCCAGATTTGCTGCTCCACGCGCGATTTGAAACACCGCGATGATACCCAGAAAAGCGAGAATGCCGGACAGCGCGAACGAGATGGTTCGCTTCCCCATAAAATCGATATTCGTCTTTCCCAAAATCTCGAACATGCCGACCCCCTCCTAACAGGATGTTGAAAATGTCCTCCGGCGCGGCGCCATGCGCTCTCCGAGGCTGACTGCATCCGCAGGGTATGCCTCGCTGTAGCCTTGCCGAAGGATCATTTTGAACATGCCGTGAATGCGATGACTGCGTCTATGCTCCTGCAACAACTCCTCGGCGGCTCTCCGACTCCGGATCGCCTCGACGGGCTAGATACTGAGCTGCTCAATTTTCTTGCGTTGATTGAAGAGATCAAAAATCACCTTCGTCCCAACCAACGCCGTAAAGAGATTGATCGCGATGCCAAGACACAAGGTCACGGCAAAGCCTTTGATCGGCCCGGTGCCGAACAGGAACAGCGCGAAGCCCGTGATCAACGTCGTGACGTGCGAATCGACGATCGTCAACAAGGCCTTGTCGTACCCAGCATCAATCGCCACCCGAACGGCCTTTCCCTGCCGAAGCTCTTCGCGGATACGCTCGAAAATCAGCACGTTGGAATCGACGCCCATGCCAATCGTCAGAATGATGCCGGCGATACCAGGCAAGGTCAGGGTCGCGTTCAACGCTGCCAGAAACCCAATCAGGCAGATCAGGTTCAGCATCAACGCAAAATTCGCGATCACTCCAGACAAGCGGTAATACAGCGCCATAAACACGACCACGAGGAGACCCGCAAAGAGCGTCGCCTTGACGCCCTTTTCGATCGAGTCCTGCCCGAGCGAGGGACCAACGGTGAGGTCCTGAATGATCTTCAGCGGGGCAGGCAAGGCACCAGCCCGTAGCACGATCGACAGATTATTGGCCTCCTCCATCGAAAATGTCCCGGTAATCTGAGCACGTCCGCCGCTGATGCGCTCCTGAATGACCGGCGCCGAATAGATGGTATTGTCGAGCACGATCGCCATGCGCTTCTTCACATTCTCGCCCGTGATGCGATCAAACTCCCGCGCCCCTTTCGCATCAAAAGTGACCGACACATAGGGCTCATTGAACTGCCCGATGGAGACCCGTGCGTCACTCAACACATCGCCGGCCAGCATGACCCGTTTCTTCACCAGATAGGGGGCCAACCATTCTTGCCCGCTCTCTTTTTCAACGATCCGTTCAAACAGAATCTGGTCGCCTTCCGGAACCTTTCCCTCAACCTGCTTCAAGAACGCCTCTTCGCGCTCTTTCCCCTTCTGCACGCGACCCGGCAGATCCAACTTGAGCTGGTTCTCATCATCCAAGAGCTTGAATTCGAGGAGCGCCGTTTGCTTGATCAGATCCTTGGCCAACTTGGCATCTTTGATCCCGGGCAGCTGCACGACGACTTGTTTCAGCCCCTGCCGTTGAATCAGCGGTTCCGCAACACCGAACTGGTCGATGCGGTTCCGGATCGTTTCCAGCGCTTGATTGATGGCCGAATCCTTGATGCGCTTGATCTCCGCCTCGCGCAACCCCCACACCACGGTGTTCCCTGAGCCGGCCGACTCCGCTTCCACGTAGGTCGGGAAGTCGTCCAACAGTTTCTGCACTTGAGCCTTCAATTCCGCATTTTGAAAGCCGATCGTAATCTGTGAGGACCCGGTCCGTTTCACCGATTCCGCAGGAATCTTTTTCTCAACGAGCAAATCCTGGAGACTCGCGGCGGTCCGCTCCACGGCGATTTCAACCGCCCGATCTTCTTCCACTTCCAGCACTAAGTGAATGCCGCCTTGCAGGTCCAACCCCAAGGTAATGCCTTTGTCCGGCAGCACATCACGAACCCACCGCGGCAATTCCTTGTACAACGGCTGGTAGGAGGGCAAGAAAAAGATGATCGACACGACCACCAGCGTCACCAAAGCCAACAACCGTCCACCGACTTTTTTCATACGTACGCCAATCCTTCCCGTCTCATTCGCGTGTGTCAATCCTCTTCGTCACCGCGTAGCCGAGCAATATGTTCCTTCTGGATTTTGATTTTGGTCGTGTCCGCGATTTGAAGCGTCACGGTCTCTTTGCCCATGTTGGTGATCGTGCCCCAGATGCCCGAAGCCGTGACCACCTTGTCGCCTTTCTTCAGCGCGGCCAACATCGCGTCCGCCTGCTTCCGACGCTTCTGCTGCGGCAGAATCAGCATGAAGTAAAATATGACGAAGATCAGGACGAATGGCACCAACGACAGGAGGCCCCCCCCCGCGCCCGCACTCCCTGATGTTCCCTGCGCCCATGCCACCGAATCCCACATAACCTGCCTCGTCTGCTTCGCCGTTAAGACACGTTCGTATTCTGGAGATCCGACCCGCTGTCACCGGTCGGCCGGTCGACGACATACGTCCGGTGAAATTCGCGACGAAACGCTTGAAAGGTTCCGCCTCGCACAGCGCTGCGGATCTCCTCCATCAGCTTCGCAAAAAACCACAAATTATGAATCGTATTGAGGCGAGCCCCCAACATTTCTTTGATCCCGAACAGATGGTGAAGGTAGGCTCGCGTATAGCGTGTGCACACCGGGCAGGTACAGGCCGGATCGATCGGTTGTTCATCCCGGGCATAGCGGGCCTGCTTGATCACAACTCTCCCGAACGACGTGAACAACCAGCCTGTTCGGCCGTGACGAGAGGGAACGACGCAGTCGAACATATCGATCCCGCGTGCCACGCCTTCCACCAAATCTTCCGGCATCCCAACGCCCATCAAGTACCGCGGTTTGTTCGATGGCAACTCAGGCACGGTGACGTCCAACATGGCATACATGTCGGCCTTGTCTTCCCCAACCGACAACCCGCCGACGGCATACCCATCGAACCCGACCGACACTAAATCGCGAGCCGACTCCACTCGCAGGCCTTGATCCAGTCCGCCCTGAACGATTCCGAATAATGACTGATCGGTCCGGCGTTTCGCAGATACACAGCGACGCGCCCAGAGCGACGTCCGCTTGGAGGCGTCACGCACCTGCTCCAATGAGGACGGCAAGGCGACGACGTGATCGAACGCCATGATGATGTCCGCCCCCAGCGCTTCCTGAATCTCGATCGAGGTTTCCGGGCTGATAAAGCGAGAAGATCCGTCGATGTGGGATTGAAAAATCACACCTTCGTCCGTCACCTTGCAAAACTTAGCCAAACTAAAGACCTGAAAGCCGCCGCTATCGGTCAGGATCGAGCCTGGCCATGCGGTGAAACGATGGACGCCTCCCAACTCTTCGACGATCTTGTGCCCCGGACGCAGATACAGGTGATAGGCATTGTTCAAGATCAGGCCGTACCCCATCTTGAGCAGTTCCTCACCATCCACACTTCGCACATTCCCCAGCGATCCCACCGGCATGAAGGCGGGCGTGGCCACTTCACTGCGCGCGGTGGTGAGGACACCAACACGAGCGCGTCCGCCGGTTTCTTCATGGGTAATTCGAAACGACAGCATGCGATCGGCAGTCCTACATCTGCTCCGGGGCTGACACCCCTAGCACGGTGAGCCCGTTTCTGACGACCTGCTGCACCGCCCACATGAGCGCCAGGCGAGCCCCGGTCAGACCGGGCGGTATCGAGTCGGCTCCCCGATGTGCAGCAACTGCCCCGTCCTGCGAGGGAGTCGCAGAGTCCTCGCTGTCCGGAGCCGGAGGCAAAATCCGATGTTTGTTATAAAAGGGGTGCACCATGCCGGCCAGTTCGCGCAGATAGTAGGCCATACGATGCGGTTCGAGCTCCTGGGCACTAGCCTGCATCACGACCGGGAAGGCGGACAGTTTTCGAATGAGTGCGAGTTCGTCCGGATCTTCCAATAGACCCAACACCGCTTGAGTCGGACGAGGGCACTCAATACCACGTGAGTTCGCCACACGCAGCAGGCTCGCAATCCTCGCGTGCGCGTACTGCACGTAGTACACCGGGTTTTCCTGCGACTGCTGCTTGGCCAACTCCAAATCAAAATCCAAGTGAGTACTGGAGTCGCGCATAAGGAAGAAAAACTTGGCGGCGTCTGCGCCGACTTCGTCCATGACTTCCCGAAGCGTAATGAACTCCCCAGCCCGCTTGGACATTTCCACCTTTCGGCCACCGCGCAAGAGATTGACCATCTGCACCAACACGACCCGCAGCCGCTCCTTCGGATACCCGTAGGCCTGCACCACTGCTTGCATGCGCGGAATATAGCCATGGTGGTCTGCGCCCCAAACATCGACCAGGAGATCAAATCCCCGACGTAATTTGTCCCGATGGTACGCGATGTCGGAAGCCAAGTATGTATACTCCCCCTCCTGCTTCCGGACGACCCGATCTTTCTCGTCACCATAGGTTGAAGAACGAAACCATTGTGCGCCGTCCTGATCAAACAGGAGATCCCTGCTCTTCAGTTCACCCAGTACCTGCTCCACCGCACCGGATGACAATAGTGAGGCCTCACTGAACCAGGACTCGAAGGTAATTCCAAATCGTTCCAAGTCCTGGCGGATCAGCCCCAGCAACTCTCGATAGGCGAATTCCTTGCTTTGCCGTTCCGCATCTTCGACGGGAAGCGACAGCAGTGCGTTCCCTTGTTCATCCTTCACCCGCGCCGCGACTTCGCGAATATAGTCGCCCTGGTATCCATCCTCCGGAAACGGAACCGTCTGCCCGCACGATTCCAGATACCTGGCCAGGACAGAAACCCCGAGGAGTTTCATCTGCCGTCCCGCATCATTGATGTAGTATTCACTGACCACATCATGACCTGTCGCCCTCAAGAGACGGACCAACGCTTGCCCCACCGCAGCACCACGCCCATGCCCGACGTGCAAGGGGCCGGTCGGGTTGGCGCTCACATACTCCACCAGGACCCGTCGACCATGCCCAAGCTGACTGTGCCCATACCGCTCACCCTGGGCTTCGATCTGATGCAGAACCTCGTTCCACAGTCCCGGCTTCACGGTCAGATTGAGAAATCCTGGCCGCGCGATCTCAGCTCTGGCAAACAAGGTGTCTCGTTGATCGATATGATCGAGTATGATCTGTGCGATTTCAAAGGGCGCTTTACGCTCCGAGGCAGAGAGCGACATCGCGACCGTGCAGGAAACATCTCCCCACTCGGGCCGCTTCGGAGCCTCCAGATGCACCGGCGGCAGTTGCTCCACCTTGAGCAGGCCTTTTTGTCTGGCCAAGAGTAGTGCTCCGGTCAGTGCCGCACTCACCTTATCCTGAACGATCCCTTGAGTCACAAAGACTCCCCTAAGTCTGCGTGGAAACAGCGAAAATTAAACCGGGACTCTAACACACCGGGAGAGCAGAGACAAGATCAGCTCTTCTCAACACGGGGGCTGGGTCGCTCCCCAAGATATGCTCGACTGGCATCGATAATGCGCTCCGGAGTGATCTGCAGGCAGGCCCGTTCGCCGCAGCCTTCGACGTCACGCCAGGTGAGACAAGCGCAAGGTGGACCGGTCATGATCGTGACCTTGGTACCACGCGGTGCCCAACGCCGAGGGTTCGTGGGACCAAAACACGCAATCGTCGGAACGGCCAATGCGGCGGCAAGATGCGTGATGCCTGAATCGTGTCCAACATAGAGTGCGGCATGGGACAACACACCGGCAACCACCGATACATTCATTCCACGCACCACTGGGACAGCATGCGTCAATCCAGACAACACCGCAGCCACAGCTTTTTCATCAGCGGGTCCTTCGAGTAGCAGAGGGGCTGCGCCGAACGCGGACATCCATTCGATAACCCGGACAAGCCTCCATGACTCAAGACACTTACGACCACTGCCGCTGCCTGGGTGGATCACCACAAGTTGGTCGTGTTTCTCCAGATCAAGCGCCGCCAAGACCTGATTCCCTTGCTCTCTCATGGTCGATGGCAGAGCGAGGAATCCGGCGGAAAGCGACCCGCTAGATTCCAGCCGAGCCGCCTCACAATATCGATCCGATTGATGCTCAGAAACGTGACGGTTGCTGGACAATGCAGGCTGAAACTGAATCGATCGCACGCCGACCGCTCGTAAGGTGCTGGTAGCAGTACCCTCCGTATCTGACAGCCAACCAACGACCATGTCGGTCTGTTCCAGCCAATCCAAAAATACTTGGCTCAGGTGATCGACTCCGGCAAATACCTCACTCAAATATGCTGACTCGATGGGAAATACTCGATGCACCTCTTCACAGGCTTGCAACAGGAGGCCCACTTCGCGTCCCCCGAGGAATGCAATCTCATGCTGCGGAAACCGTTGTGTGAGTGCCTGGAGAGCAGGACGGGCCAAGAGCACATCGCCCAATGCTCCGGGATGAATCAGGAGCACGTTCCGCCTGCTACCGCGTGGCAGATCGTGCTGGTTCATTGCTGGAAAGAGCTTGAGCGTTCAGCTGAAGCCAAATCATGGGGGGTATTGACGTTTTGAAACGAGCGCAGACCTGACGGGAAAGGGAGAAAGTCCTCTTTTGTCAAAACCGAAATTTGTAGCTCCTTATGCGCAAATAATCCCTGAATCTTCAGGTCTTGCCTTTCAACCATAGCCTCCAGGATCGGAACGCAGCGCTTCGAATAGACAGCATGCAGAGGATGAAACCTTCCGTCAAGACGTGCAGCCACCACGTCCGCACTTGGAGACTGAGAGGACATGAACCGAACCACATCCGCATCCAAAAATGGCATATCGCAGGCTACGGCAAAAACCCTGGGTCGAGTCGCGGTGATGAGCCCTGTAAGCAACCCACCAAGACTTCCGGCATCTTTTACCACGTCATACGCAACACTACAGCCCCTCATCTCAAGCCCATCAATCGGCTCCGCGAGAATCACAATATTTTCAGGAAAGATTTCCTGCATCACACAAAGAATGTGATCAAACACACTAACACCCGCCACCTTAAGAAAGCGTTTGTCTTGCCCCATTCGCCTACTCCTCCCCCCGGCGATCAGGACACCTGAGACATTTTCGATCATGGCATTCCTGTCCTACTGCATGTAGCACAATATGCATAAAAACAACGAGGGGGTGAGTTTCCTCACCCCCTCGCCTTAGACCACAGACACTCCCTGATATCGCTTAAAGGACCTTGCCTTTTTTCTTATTGGCACGGCGGGTCAGCATCCAACCCTCAAGGAACACCACGCCAACTGCGATAACGGCCGGGTAGATGTACACTTCCTGAGGAATCGGAGGCTGCAGGATCGTATAATAGAAGGCCGATACGGCCATCTTGCGTCCCGCATCACCGTTATGTCCATCCCAGGCAAAAAACACCATCGGAATGTATTTGCCGATATCAAATCGCGTGTAATCGTCATAATCGTCCTTGCTACCCTTGAGCGGGCGGGAAATCATGACGGTCCACTGACCGTTCTTCCACTCTGACTTCAAGAGCTTAACTTTTTCTTCAAAGTCATCACGCTCTTCAAAGTCCTGATCCCATCCAGTCCCTTTGAAGGAACGCAACGAGCCGTCCGCTTCCCACTTCAAGATGTCGGCATTGAACTTCGCATCACCGAACAAATAGCGTGGCTTGAAGGGAGCGGGAATTTCCTGCCACTTGATGGGGAACTGGAAGGCAACCGCATCGTTATAGACGGCATAATTATTCTGAGCTGCAGCGATAGACCCTTCTTCACCGGTCTTTGGAGCCTGCTCCTTGACGCCGAAATTTTCGACGTTCACCTGGGTCGGCGCCCAAGGGAGCTTGCCTTCAGCGATGCTCTTCGTCCGGTCGTCCCACTGAATCAAGTACACGACGCTCTTTTCGTTATAGAGAGACTTCACCCAGATATCATCGATACGATTCACAAAGTTACGTGGCTTATGAGTGATTTGACCACCCATAGCGACGTACCGGCGCCCCTGCTTCTTCCACATCTCGTTCTCTGGATCGCTCGAAATCTCCCCCTCAACCGCAGTCGAAGGAACGACGAAATTGATCTTCGGCTTATCGGTCAGAGGATCGATACCGAGCGGCTTTCCTTCTTCATCGCGTTCGCACAACGAATTAACGAAGTTCGCAATATTCCAGCGATCTTCAACCGATGTGCTATCAGCGAATGAGGGCATAGGAGTGCCGTTGACGCCAGTCGAGAAGGTCCGGAAAATGTTCCGAACATTGTACGGGTCCTGGCGACTACCACGGAAATTCCAACACTTATGCCAGTTCGCGGGCTGGATCGAAAATCCCCAGTCATCTTTCAGATTGAAGGCATTTCCGTCACCACGCCCCTCGACTCCGTGACACTCGATGCACTTTTTGTCGACGATCAGCTGCGCACCCTTCTTGACGCTGTCTTCAGTAGCCTCTGCAGGCTTGATCGTCCCGAGTTGGAGAACCGTCTGAGTTTCAGACTGTTTATCTGTAAACTTTCTGTCTTTCACCAATTGTGTCGTGACATATGACAGAACTTGGATACGCTGCTCCTCAGTGAGAATACCTTCCCATGGTGGCATCGCCGAACCAGGGAGACCATGCGTCACTGTATCGAACAAATCGTTTTTCCCGCTGTCCGGGGTCTTCTCATTGTAGTTAAAGAGCGGCAATTCTCCACTCGCCGTGTGACGAATTTTGAAAGTACCCTGGTTAAAGTTTCTTGGACGCGGCCACAACCGATCTGCACCAGGCCCATCACCAGCGCCATCCACACCGTGACACCACACACACTTAGTAAAATAGACCCGCTTCCCAGATTCGATCATGTCAGCCGGGGGTGCTGGAGCCAATTCTCCCTTGGCAAAACCCTCCGGAAGGTCTGCTGCTTGGCCAAGCCCTACCGCAGTTGCGGACAGGAGAAGGGCACCGAGGGCGACCCCAATGACTGGGGCAGCCTTTACGTTCATACGAAGTTTGCTCATTGTTAACCTCACCTGCTCTCCCAGGTTGTTTGTAAGATTCAGAATTAGTCCCATGTCCGAGGATAGTATCCCGTATGCCAGTATTCGAACAGGATCACCTTCCATATTTCATCAGTGGTTAGGTGCTGTTCCCACGGCGGCATCACAGATGCCCAAGGGAATCCTTCATTCGGAAGACCAATTCCGCCCTTAGCGACGCGCCAGAAGATGAATGTTTCTTGTAGCTGCGCAATCGTGCCTGGGTCAGTAAAGTTCGCCGGAATCGGATTGAAAGCAAACGCGTGAAGTCCACGACCGTTTAAGTTGTCACCATGACAGAAGTGACAATTTTGAAAGAAGATTTCGCCGCCCTCCCGCACATACTTCAGATATCCTTCCGCCTTCTCGTCCCAGGGGTTTGCATTGGGAGCCATCAAGCGGCCCATTCCCTGTTCGACGATCAGCTTATTGCTGTAGGCCTGATCGTACTTCCCCTCGAGGTTAACACGATAGGGATTCTGAGACGTTTGGAGCGTATAGGTCTTGCCGTGCACCTTCGTACTAGCTGGTGGCGCTGGATGCACGGTCCGCAACTCGATCGGCTCGTCCACGCTCGGCTTCATCGTGAGGAACGAGAATCCCCCGATCAGGATCGGGAGAAGGATCAGGTACATCGTACGAAGAGCCTTGTGGAACCCGGTGTTCGCATCCAACACATTGAGAATCGGTTGGCGAAACTTCTTCCAATCCTCTTCATTGGCCGACACCCACATGAAGACGGCGACAAAGGAAACAACGCCATACATTGCACGCACGCTAAACGGAATGGGCGGGTAAATTCTGAACTTGAGATAGGTCTGAACAAAGGTCCAAAACAAGACCCCCTGCCAGAACCGTGGAATCGCCATTCCCATGGAATTAGCAAGATAACTCAGGCCGGTGAAGCCAGCGACGAATACAGCCAGCTCACTCAGTACCTGCATGGGCATGTAGCCCTCAACGAGCCTGACGGTGTTCGATGGAACTACTCCGAAGATCATACCGATCAACATGAGCAGTCCAAGGACGCCAATCAGGGCCCCGACTGACATTAATGCTTTCATGTCCTCATCTCCCTTTCTTCCGCAATAGCAACCAGATCCCTATTCGCTTGCCTAGGATGCCTTCGGAGGCTCTTTCCCCTCCTGGACCTGCGAAAGGTAATCTACAAGCTTCTTGAGTGCTCCAGCGCTCAGCTTTTGTCCGAACACTTTCGGCATGGTGTTATCGGGGAATCCCTTGACAACATACGCACTGGGCTCAACGATCGATTCCATGATGTAGTCAGGAACGCTCTTGGCCTTGCCTTTGTAATCCTTGTCCTTAATTCGGAGAGGAGCATTGGTTCCCTCGACCAACTTCGGACCGATCGTTCCAGTCGCCCCTGCAATCCCAGGAATCGTATGGCAAGCCACGCACTGCCCTTTGGCGAAAATCTGATCAACCGGCTCGGTCCCATCCGCCATCAAAGCAGATGCACCGCCAGCAGCCTTGTCACCCTCTGTCGGCGGCTTTGGCCTGTCGGACTCAGGAATGAACTTCTCATACGACTTCACGATCTCGTCAAAGCCAGGAGCTTCACGACCTTCCCGGACATACAACCACGTATCAACGGCGGCCAACTCAGGAAGGCTCAAAGAAATCGGTGGCTTGTGAATAGAAGGCATCGGGCTTTCTTTATCGTTCGTACCTTTCACACCAAAGCCAGCCACGACGAAGCAGCTCGGGCACGCGTGCGATTCAGCGATATACTGGATACCATTCTCTGCCGTACCCGAACCAGGGAATGCTTCCTTCTGGTTGGAATCGCGAGCGGCAGGATTTCCTTTGTGGTAACGAGGATCGTTGATTTGAGTTTCTGCCCGTTCAGGAATACCGTCCAGGTTTGGAGCGCGCTCTCCCAACATGCCCTTATGAAACGCATGGCAGAGTGGGCACTGGCCCTTTCCGATGGCGCCTTGTACCTTATTTTGCCCCACGCCGCCAAAGATGATCTTCTCACCCTCATCAGCAAGCTCGGTCTGCGGCATATTGCTGAAATCTTTTTTCTCTTCGATGGGCGGGAATCCGCCTTCGACCTGAGGCAACCAGTTTCCATACCCGGAAAGTGCTGCAGCAATGAAGAACATGAAGCCACCGATTTTCAGCAACGCGCTGATATTCGTAAAATACAAGGCCATCATGAACGTCATGGAGGTGATCAAGACCAGAGACACCGGCAACAGTCTCGACTCACCGAAGAAGTTCATCTTGTAGTTGGCAATTGCCATAAACAGGAGCAGTGCTCCCCAAAAGCCAATGAATGTCTTAAATACCGCCCGCTTGTTAGCCACCGGGTCCGAAATGGAGGCCTTAAAATAGAACATTAGGCCAATTAACAAGCCCAATGCTGGCCAGCCCATTGCCAAGGCTGATTTAATGAGTTCAATCACAGCTCAAACCTCCTGCAGGAGGGGAAGACTCCGGTTGCCAGGCAACACAGAATCCTCCCCCATTGATTCATTGTTTGCGTTTTGATTAGTGACCAACCGCTGGTGCCGTAGCACGGCCAGGGACAGCAGCCTTCGCTTCCACTGGAGCCTTTTTCGCCGCTAAGGCGCCCAACCAAAACACAAACATGATACTGATCCAGAAGAACAACACGTTTGCGGAAATCATGTTCGCTGCAAAACCCACCGTGTGAGTATAGGCCCACGGTGAATTGTCACGCATGATTTCGTTGACATGCCAGAAGAGCCGCACCGACGATCTGATGTATCCCATCAGACCCATCATCCAGGTAAATGCTGTAGCGAGCATAATGAGCGCGTACTGAGATCGAGCAGAAATTTTACCCCACTCAATCGGACCCATTTGCTTGGCCCCCTTCATCATGACGCTATTGAGCGCAAACATGAAGAAGAGACAGGACAAGGTCGTGGCGACCTGAGGCACAGACAGTCCGACGCGAACGTTCGCGGGAATGTAGTAGCCGTACACAGCCAACATGATGATGTTGAGGTAGGCAAAGAAGAAGAAACAGCCCATGAAGATATTACCAAACTTCGCCCAAGACACCGTCGAAACCTTATTGCCCCGCATGTACCATACGAAGCTCAAGACGGTCGTGGTAATAATTACGTTGATACCACCGTTCTTGGCCGACATGACGCCGTAGTTGCCAAGCACTGGATGCTGCTGACCGCCCATCGCCTTCAACTCAGCCGGAGTCATAACGATGGTATGCGGCGTGATAAACACGAGATAGCCGCATGTCAGAAGGAATACCAAGTATTTAATGTAGCGTTGATACTTTTCAGCACCACGCATACGCCCCAGGGCTTGCCAGAGGTAGTAATTGGTGCTCAAAAACAAGATACCAATCATGGTCGCCTGAATGATGAACAACCAGGCAAGCAATCCGCCCATCAACGTAATGCCCATCTGCTGCCGATAGGCATACACTTCACGCATCAGCCAATAACCAGCGAAGGGAAGGGGAATCAAAAACGCCACACCAAGGGCCATGGCGATGTAACCCATCCAATCGTAGTGCGCACGCTCCTCATCAGTCTTGGCAGACAAGAACCGGTAGGCCGCATAAGCCGCAACGACACCACCTCCAAAGGCCATGTTACCCAGGATGCGGTGCAGATTGAGCGGATTCCAGAGGGCCGTATGAATGACGTGCCAGATATTTCCCAAGTAGCGCCCCTGCTCATCGACACCGGCAGGGGACATCATGAAACCGATCCACGAATTGGCAAGGAACATCAGAATCGTACCAATAACGTTTAGGACTACAGACATGCTGAGGTGAATCCACTTCAGGAACCCCTCCTTCATCTTGTCCCAACCGTAATAGTAGATATAGAGCGTTCCGCTCTCAGCCACGAACATCAACGCATAGATGTGCATGACCGGCCTGAAGATACCAGATAGGTACTGGAAGAAGGCCGGATAGAGAGTCAAGAAAGTGAAGATCAAGATACCGCCCAGGATGGCAGTCAACGAATAGGCCGTCAGGCTGATCTTGATAAAGTCATAGGCCAGCTGATCGTACCGCTTGGCCATTGCCTTGTCCTTCGTCACCACCCCCATGAACTCAATGACCATACAGAAGATAGGGACAGCCAACACGAAGCTACCGTAATAAAGATGCTGCTGGTTAGCAAACCACAGCAAAACGCGACTTTCAAAATTGTATCGCGGGTAGTCCTTCTCGCCATCCGTCGTCTTGGGCGCTGGCGGCCCCGAGACAATACCTTCAGTTTTGTAATAAACATCCTTGCCCTTCTCTACCTTTGCTTCACCACCCTCTTTTTTGGCGTCAGCGGCTGGGGCGCCACCGTCGCTGGCAAGGGCAGGGATCGCAACCAAGATGGGCATGAGGAGGAGGCCGATCATCGCGCATAGCGCCATGACCGACATCAACTTCGTGCGGGTTACAGAGCCCATGGGTTACCTCCTTGATACATCGCGTATGTGAACAACAAATTCAAAGCGTTATCTCCCAGCACTTACTTACGAAGGAGATACCAAAAGTCCAACCCTTGCGCATCCATCAAAAAGTGATCAACAGCCGCAAAGAACGAAACGCAAATCAAGATCGATACGACGAAATACACAATTGTTTGGCCCATCACAAACCCCCTTCAACTTAACAAACGTTTTCCAAGGCCAGGATGAGGATCAGCACGGACACTGAATCCCTCCGAACCAGTAAAAAAACCAGAGGCTCACTGCCAGGGTGATGTAGAAAATCATTTTCCCGATCTTGATTGAGACGTCGTCCTGAGCAGCTTCCATCTTGATTCCCCCAACGGTTTAAGTACGTATTTTAAATTGACACACCAACTATGCTGTGTTAATCAAAATCCCT
>JAEURX010000030.1 GCA_016788885.1 Nitrospira sp.
ATGTAGATGCACGCCGTACTGTGCCGCCCAGGCATCCAGCGCGGTCCCTGCGAATTCGGGGCCGTTATCCACGATCAGCGTCTCGGGCAGCGGGCGACTCAGAAACAGCCGATCCAGAATCCGACAGACCCTCGCGCCGCCCATAGACACATCCACCGCGATCACCGGCACCTCTTTTGAGCACGGATCGGTCATCGTCAAACATGTGTACCGGCGCCCCGTCACCAATCGGTCATGCACAAAATCCAGGGCATAGCAGCGCCCTGGCTGTGTCGGCCGAGGGAGCGCGATACTGTAGTGCTCCCTTGAAATCAAGCCACCTGGGTTACGTGTTGCGCCCGATATTGGACCGGGCTCCGATAGCCTAATGCCTGATGTGGGCGCTCCTGGTTGTACCACTGCAGCCACGCTCGAATGACGCGTCGCGCGTCTTCGAATGTCCGAAACACGTGCTGCCAGACACATTCTTCTTTGAGACTGCGGAAGAACCGTTCGATGATCCCATTTTGTTCCGGCGTATACGGCGTGATGAACTCCTGCGTCAGCCGATAGTCCCGACACGCTTGCCGAAATCGCCGACTCTGGAAGATCAGGCCGTTGTCGCTCCGCAAGACCGGTGCCCCCTCGGGCCGCAGCGTCCCAAACCGCGCAAGACAGGCGGCTTCCACCGCACGCTCGGCCTCCTTCGCCCGACTCCGTAAGGCGAACTCGTACCCAATCACTTCCCGGTCGTGACAATCAATCACGGCTGCGAGATGCGTCCAGCCGTCTTGCCCACAGGGAATATGCGTCACATCCATGGCCCACCGTTCATTGCTCCGACTGGCCCGACTCACCCAGCCCTGCACACGAGGACGTGGGGTGGCGACGCGTTGATGCACGAACCACCCCTTCTGTTTGAGGACACGATAGACCACCTTCCGATTGACGACGACCCCATCCCGGCAGCGCAACAGCGCCCACAAGCGCCGATATCCAAAGGTGGGATACTGCTGAATCCACTCGCGCAACCGCTCCGTCCACGGCGGGTCAGCTGCTTTCCGGCGCCCCGTCCCCTTGAGGCGATGCAGCCCGGCGCGGCTCACTCCAAGCACCTGACAGCTCCGCCGCTCTGAGACACCCGACCGCGTGCCTCTCACGCGTCGGATGTCTTCCGGTCCAAAGGGTAGGGCTTCAATGCCTCCCGTAAGATATCGTTGTCGAGGACGAGATCCCCGATCTTCTGTTTGAGCTTCTTGATCTGCTCGTCCTTCACGGCCTCTTCGTCGCGTGGTCGGCTGCGGAGCGCGTTCTCCGCGCCGAGTAGAAACTTCTCTCGCCAGTCGTCGACCTCGGCAACCGTCAGCCCATACGTCCGGGCCGCTTCGGCGACCGAGGTCTCGCCCTTCAGAATACTCACGACCAACGCGACGCGTCGTTTGGCCGTCCACCGTTCAATGGGTTCTGGTGATTCGGATGCCATTGTCCACCTCCTCGGTCCGCTCAGGACCATGTCGTGAAGGTGGTCTCAATTGCAAGGGGAGCACGATA
>JAEURX010000031.1 GCA_016788885.1 Nitrospira sp.
GTAGCTGACAAACTTCGCCATCCCGCGATCCGAGCAGATCTTCGTCAACGCACTCGTCAGCGTCGTCTTGCCATGGTCCACGTGCCCGATCGTCCCAATGTTCACGTGCGGCTTGCGTCGCTCAAATTTCGCCTTCGCCATGATTCACTCCTTTTCTCAGAACACTGTTTGTCCGGAATCTGATCGTATATTTCGATGCCTTCGCGAGCAGCTACGACTCCGCCTCAACACATACGGCCATGGAGCCCACGACGCGGATCGAACGCGTGACCTCGTCCTTACCAAGGACGTGCTCTGCCAACTGAGCTACGTGGGCCCTCACTACACAGCCGCCATCTGCTCGCACATCCTCTGCCCGCACCCGTGGTCAAGCATGCTGGAGTTGGAGCGGGCGATGGGATTTGAACCCACGACAGCCAGCTTGGAAGGCTGGAACTCTACCACTGAGCTACGCCCGCCCCCGGCAAACCCACCAACACTTCGACACTCTCTCTGCACAAGTCCTTCGCCAAGGATTCGGCACGACGGCACATCTCTCAACGCCCTGTCCCGCAATCGAGCGCGCAGCCCGCGCGCGACCGGATTGATATGGACTCAGTTTGGTGGGCAGGCAAGGGTTCGAACCTTGGAAGCCATAAGGCAGCAGATTTACAGTCTGCCCCCTTTGTCCACTTGGGTACCTGCCCGCTAGATACGCATTCCCAAACTTGAGCGATCACGCTTCATTTCAGAGAAAACTAGAGCCAGAGCCGTTTCATTCTGACGTTCGGAGAATGAAAGTAAGCCCCACCACGCACAGATCCCCAGCAAAACGACATGGCTGGGGCGCTGCTAAAATGAGGATTGACCTGGCTTTGAAAGCAGCCGATTTTATTTGCGACGCATCCCAATGTCAAGGGGGTATGTTCTATGCAGGAACAATTCTACTGGGCGCTGGATCCGGCGCAGATGCCAGGCACACTCTGAAGCGGTCGAGGACGCCCAAGCATCTGCCTTGCCTGGCGAATCATGTCGGAAGGACTGCCCAGCACCTCCCGCATCAGTGTCGATAACTCAGCGACCGACAGGCGAAATTCCGGAGCCAAAAATCGTTTGCGAGCCATCGTTTTCTCTCCCGGATCCTCCGGCTCATAGTATCCGGTGAGCGCGGCGTCCCGCTCCGCCTGGTCGAGACGAGCAATCCAGGCAGGCACATTCACGGCCTGACCGGACGACCGATGCTCGCGGACGCGCTTGGCATTCACCTCCAATTGCGTCCACACAGCCCAGCCGATAAATACCGCCCAGGTCTCATTAAGCACTTCCCAGGATTCCGTCTCACTCAGAAATCGCTCCTCCTTTAGCCCCTTATTCTGAAGCACCGGCGTAATCAAGACTTGCTGGTACCGACAGCGTTGCTGCTCACGAGCGAACGCCATCATCGAGGCCTGTGCTTCCGATGGAGTGACCGTATGCTCAACAAAGTCCATGTAGGCATGGAACAATTCGTGGTACAGGGTTTCTAATTCTTTGTGAGTCAATTTACCCAAGGGGCGAAGCGTTCGGCCCGCACCATTCAAGGAGAGCGTACGATCCAATATCATCCGATGTTCGGCCGGATGATACTCCGCCGCATAGGCATGCAGATCTTCAAACTCGAACGCCACGAACTGTTCAGGGATCTGCTCGAGAAAGCGGGTGGGGAGATGAAGCGTCCTAGCCTCCGCAACCAATGTACGCCAGAGTCGTGAGGAATCCGGAGCAGGCGCCACCGCCGCAACCTGGCCGGACAGCACCATAGCCCACGCCGCTCCCATCGCAACCGCAACAAGCAGACCGCGCATCCAGCGTGTATATGACCGCACCGCGTCCATCATAATCGAGAATCGCAGATTGACCGGCAGACACTAGCCCAACGAGGCAGAGCAGGCATCCGACCTATACATACCGATCGTGGCCGCGCCCCCAATCATGGCCATACCCTTCTTCGACGAGGGCCAGCGTTTCAAACAAACGCGGCGACACGTGATCCAGAAACCGCGACGGCTTCGAAAGCAGCATACCGGAGCTCTTGTCGTACACATTGATCGGATAGGTCAGGAACAGGTGGCGCTTCGCCCGTGTCACGGCCACATACATCAAGCGCCGCTCCTCCTCCAACTCCTCGTCGCTATTGAACGAAAATACCGATGGGAACTTGCCGTCTACGACCCACAGCAAGAACACGCATTGCCATTCCAACCCTTTCGCCGAATGAATCGTCGAGAGGACGACCTGCTCGTCATCTCGCCCGACCGACTCTACCTCACGTGCACTGCCATCCGGGGGAGCCAATGCCAGGTCGGCTAAAAATTCCGTCAGCCCCGGATAACTTTCCGCGATGGTATGCAGATGATCCAGATCCCGAATCCGCTTGGGATAGTCATCATGATGATCTTTCAAGATCGGCAGATAGTACTCATACACCCGATTGACCTGCTCCGTCGGACTGAGGTCGTCACTCACGGCGAGGTTTTCGAGCACATCTGCCAATGCGCTCAACCCCTTTCCGGAGCGCCCGCCGGATCCTCGCAACGCCTGATAGGGATTCGTCACTCGCATCATCGCCGCCACGAGGTCCTGCGCCTTCTTCGGCCCCACACCTTCGACCAGCATCAGCACACGATGCCAACTCACGGCGTCCTGCGGATTCACCACGACTCGCAGATGGGCCAGGAGATCCTTCACATGTGCGGCTTCAATAAACTTGATCCCCCCCCGCTTCACAAACGGCAACCCCGAACGCGACAACTCGATTTCCAGATCAAATGAGTGGAAACTGGAACGAACCAGGATGGCAATTTCGCTCAGCGGGACGCCCTCTTCCCGCAGTTCCAGAATTTTCTGTGCGACGAACCGTGATTGGGCGTTTTCTCCGCCCGCCTCGACCAGAGCCGGCAGCGGCCCGTCCAGTTTGCGGGTGAACAAATGCTTTGTGTACTTCTCCGGTGCCTCCTGAATAATGTCATTGGCCAGGCTGAGAATCGGCTGAGTGCTGCGGTAGTTTTCCTCGAGTTTATAGATCGTCGCACCCGGGAACCAGGAGGGAAATTCCATGATGTTGCGGAAGGTCGCGCCGCGAAACGCATAGATCGACTGCGAATCATCGCCAACCACCATCACATTGTCATGGGTGGCCGCCAACTTCCTGATGAGTTCCGCCTGCAGGCGATTCGTATCTTGATACTCGTCCACCAAGATGTAGCGGAACTGCTGCGAGATCGTCTGTCGGACCTGCTCATCTTTCGTCAGTAATTCACGCAGCAGGACCAATAGATCGTCATAGTCCAGCAGTTGGCGCTGCCGCTTCGCAAGTTGATAGGCTCGCTGCAATTTGGCCAGCGCCTCCAAATGATCTGCGAAGTGTGAAAACTCATCGAGCACAATGTCTTCCAACCCGCGCAACGTGTTTTCGCACTTACTGTAAATCTCCGCGATGGTGCCCTTACGGGGGAACCGCTTATCCTTCTCATTGAGCCCGAGCTGAGCACGTAACAACGCAATCAAATCCTCGGCATCACCCCGGTCCATGATGGTAAAGCCCGGCTCTATCCCCAGCACTCTCCCATACCGTCGCAACAACATGTTGGCGACTGAGTGAAACGTGCCGCCGCACACCCGCTGACTCCGCGACCCGATCAGCGCACCGACACGTTCCAGCATTTCCTCTGCGGACTTACGCGTGAAGGTCAACAGCAGAATATGCGCGGGGTCCACGCCGGAATCGATGAGGTAGGCAACGCGATGGACCAGGGTCCGCGTCTTTCCGCTACCCGCCCCGGCAATCACCAGGGCAGGACCGTCAACCGCCGTCACAGCCGCATACTGTTGCGGATTGAGCTCCTTGGCGTAATCCAGCGAAAATTTTCGCGCGTGATCCTGATCGGCAGTCCGTTTGAGAATATACGGTTTCATATCTCGGTCCATGTTGGCTTCCGATGAGCGGTGAGGCGCACGAGTGGAGCGGACGCGCTGTATAACATACCATCGGATGCCTTGCAACGACAGACGCCCACGGGATCACTCCTGTTCGGAAGCATGAGAGGAAGACTTGGACCTGCAAAATGAGTCGTATATAATGCCCACCCAGCAAAGGACATACGACTATGCCGACCAAACCACATCCCTTCGCGCAACAAATGCAAACCGTGGCAGAGCTCATGCTGGCCGTGTCAGGGGAATCCGTATCGGTGATCAAACGAGCAGCCCCGGAACAGGCGTTGAAGCTAAAGCATCAGGACGAATGGGGAATTTATCTCGAATTTTTGCGGGCCATGTTCAATCTGACCGATCGGGTCTCCGCACTCCACATTCCCCTGAGAGAACAGCCGCAATTTATGGACGAGTTGACCGACACCGTGATCGATCAACTCAAGAAGGCGCTTGAGCCGGCCTTCGGTGCCGGGGACGATCAGAGGGAAATCGTCATGACAATTGGGACCGCCGTATCCGAAAGCCGTCAAACGTATGAGCGGTACCGATTTTTAGTCACGGAAGACAGCACAGCCAAGAACGACATGTACCAGGATTTTAGCGACCGCGTCGCTCGTGCCGTTGGAGCTCCCGGTAACCCGAAGGTGACAGCGGCTGCGACCCTCTGCATCGCCGCCGTGCTTCCTGCGCTCACGGGAATCTTCGAAGGTCAGGCGCCACCGGCTGCAGCCGGGGCAACCGCCAGCGCCACGAGCACACCGCCTCGGGGGACCACCGGCGCCGACATTAAACTCGTCAGTGTGATGTCCAGCATCAAAGGGGAAGAAGTCGAGACGCGATGGGGACTCCATCCGCGGTTTCGTCAAGATCTGACCCAAGAAGAGGCAAAACAACTCACGGCAACTATGAATCGGGTCGCCAAGATTCTCGGAGAGCGCTACGCCGCCGTGGCCTTTTCTGACCAATGGGCATCCTGGCATAAAGCCGGACATGCCTGACGGAGCGAGCCTAACTCGAAACCCGTCGGTTCCTTCCTCACCCATCGATCATCATTCCATGGAGGCCTCGTGCAAGCACCCGATCACATTCAGCCCCCTCAAGATTCGGTTCCTCAAAACCTGCACCGGCTGGGTGAACTAGCCAGAAATCTGTGGTGGAGTTGGAATCAGCCGGCACGACAGCTGTTTGAATCGATCGATCCAACCCTCTGGTTTCTCACACACCACAATCCCGTCCAGCTACTGACCAGCGTAAAACCGGAACGCTTCGCTGCATTGGCAAACGATCCCACCTTCGTACGACAATATTCCGCGGTGCTACGCAGCTTCGATCAATACATGAGCGATAAGAGCACCTGGGCGGCCACGGAATTCCCGGCGCTCCAGAGCTCTCCGATCGCGTACTTCTCCGCAGAATTCGGGCTCCATATCTCCATACCGATCTATAGCGGAGGCCTCGGCATTCTCGCCGGAGACCATTGCAAGGAAGCCAGCGACCTGGGCATTCCGCTCGTCGGAATCGGGTTCATGTATCCGCAAGGATATTTTAAACAGCGGATCAACCCGGAAGGGTGGCAGGAGGCCACCTATGTCCCGTTCAATCGACACGACTCACCGATTCATCAAGCCCTGACGCCGGCCGGTGTCCCCTGTTCCATCAAGGTGGAGATCGGCCACCGCCAAGTGACGGTACTGGTGTGGCAGGTTCGCACCGGCCGTATGTCCTTGTATTTGATCGACACAGATGTCGCCGACAACACGCCGGAAGATCGCGCCCTCTCCGCACGGCTCTACGGCGGAGATCAGGAAATCAGGCTCTGCCAGGAGTTTCTCCTAGGCATCGGCGGCGTGCGCATCCTGCGTGCGCTCGGCATCAGTCCTGCCGTGTGGCATTGCAATGAAGGGCATTCCGCCTTCCTCACACTCGAGCGCATTCGCGAATTCGTCACCACGGGACACAGCCATGCTGAGGCCAGTGACCTCGTCAGGCAAAGCACAGTCTTTACCACCCACACGCCGGTCCCTGCCGGCCATGACATCTTCCCGTTTCACCTGATGGATCGATACTTCCACAACTATTGGGGACAACTCGGCCTTTCGCGCGAAGAGTTCCTCCGCCTCGGCGAAACACCGGAGAACGCCGGACACGGCTTCAACATGACGGCGCTGGCCATGCGACTCTCCGCCCATGTGAACGGAGTCAGCCGCGAGCATGGACGTGTTTCCCGGCAAATGTGGCAACACCTGTGGCCCGGCCTGGCACAGGACCTGGTGCCCATCCGAAGCCTCACCAACGGTATTCATGCCCCCACATGGATCTCGCCGGAAGCCAATTCTCTGTATGCCAAGCATCTCAGCCCGGATTGGGCGGAGCGGATCGATGATCCGACCATCTGGCAGCGCGTTGCGGATCTACCCGACGATGCGCTCTGGGCCGTTCGCCAAACCACACGGCGTAAACTGATGCGATTTATTCGTGAACGCGCTCGAGACGGCTGGATTCGAGGCCACCTTCAACCCATGCAGGCGATTGCGAGAGGCACCCTCTTGGATCCAGAAGCCCTCACGATCGGGTTTGCCAGGCGCTTCGCCACCTACAAACGGGCGACCCTATTGTTTCGCGACCTCGAACGCCTCAAGCAGCTACTCCACAATCGGTGGCGGCCCGTTCAGATCATCTTCGCGGGCAAAGCCCATCCCGCCGATGAGCCGGGGCGGTACTTTATTCATGAAGTGCTCAACTTTTGTAATGATCACAAGCTCGGTGGCCATATCGCCTTCCTGGAAGACTATGACATGCATATGGCCAAGTATCTCGTTCAAGGCGTCGATGTGTGGCTGAACACTCCGCGTGCACCACTCGAAGCGAGTGGCACCAGCGGCCAAAAGGCCGCGCTCAATGGAGTCATTAACCTCAGCGTCCTGGACGGATGGTGGCAGGAAGGCTACAACGGCGCGAACGGCTGGGGCATCCAGCCACTGCCTGAAGGAACCGATACGCAAGCACAAGATGCTCATGATGCCGAACAGCTTTTCCGCCTACTTGAACAAGAGGTTGTCCCGCTGTTCTACCAGCGCGATCTTGATGGCATTCCACGAGGCTGGCTGCACATTGTCAAAGAAAGCATCAAGACCGTGGCGCCACGCTTTTGCACCAAACGCATGGTCAAGGAATACATGAGGCAGCTGTATGCACCGGCCACTGCGCGCACTCCGAGCAAGTGGTAGCATGATCGTCAGAAAGTCTTTGTTCCCACGAGGTTGTCCATTCGTGATGAAGGGGCTGCCCGTCGGATTCGTACTGCTCGCGCTGAGCGGCGCCCTCCCCGTGGCGGCTGCTGCGCCATCCGCCAAGCCCGCTCTTACGGCAACAGAGCGAGAGGCCACGACACTCTATCAGGCAGGGGAATACCATCGCGCCATTGAGTTACTCCAAAAACTTCCCGCTGGCCAGGAACCTGGTCGCGAGGTGATCCGGTATGGACTCCTCAGTCAACTCAAGCTGGGAAAGCCTGAAGAAGCGTGGAAACTCTACCCTAGACTCGTTGCGACCAATCAGCCTGATGAAACAGCCGTGCTGCGTGAGATCGCACGAGGATTCATTCTTTCCCGAGTCCGAGATTCTCAGGAGCATATTCGAATTGCCGCCTACACAGCGCTGGCGGAAATGGGTGAAGGTGAGACGCTGCCGCTTCTCGAAGATGGCCTCCTGGACTCCTCAGCCCTTGTCCGTGCAAGGGCGGCGGAGGCTATCGGTCGAGCCGGACTGGCGGGACGATCGACCGCACTGAAACGTGCATTGCGAGACGAAGCGCCAGGCGTGCGTATCGCGGCCATCAATGCCCTCAGTGACGCCAAGGTATCCGGCATTACTGATCAACTGACGGAAATCGCCCGAGTCGACGAGGGCCCCGAGTCGATCTTTGCCTTCGCCGGGTTATACAAGCTCGGACGAACGGATGTGTTGACCGACATCTCCAGCGCCGTGACTTTGCCCGATCCCGAGGTACGAATGGCAGCATTGGGCGTGCTTGGGCGCCTCCGTCGCCCTACAAGCCTGTCAATTTTGAGCCAGGCCGTATACGACCCGCACCCTGCCGTCCGGGCCTTTGCAGCGGGAGCTCTGGGCGAATTCGGGAGCGTTGAGGGCATTGCTCCGCTGACCCATGCCCTGGGCGACGAAAACCCACGGGTCCGTGCAGTTGCCCTTTCCAGCCTTGGCCGGCTTGGCGTCGCGGAAACCCGGAGTGTCATCCAACCACTCTTGCGGGACGCTGACGAGCATGTTCGAATCAGTGCCGTGGAAGCCTTACTTCGATTAGGTGATGCCAGTGCGGTTTTGAACGCAGCGGATCTCGCCCGACATCCCGACCCATCCGTACGTGGCGATGTCGCGCACGCCCTGGCAATTGCGACGGCCCCCAGTGCACTGCCCATTCTGGAAACGCTACTCCGAGATCAACAACCGCTTCCTCGCCTCATGGCCGCCAGAGCCTTGGGCAAGTCCCAGTTAAAATCTCTCGTCCCCACCCTGAAGATCGGCCTCCAAGATTCCGATGCCGCAGTTCGGATTACCTCCGCAGGAAGCCTGGTGCACGTCCTGTCACGCAAAGGAAAGGCGCAGTAGCCACTAAGGCTGACCAGGCCGACTCCCACTGCTCGACGCACTGTCTGGTAAGGTCGCTCCCCATGCGAGGCACCTTGGAAACGATGCTTCGGGAAATCACCCTGGAAGGCGCTCGAGGCGTTCGCAAACATTGGCAGTCGCGGTATCAGGGTCCTAATTAGGAGAGGGGGGCAGAATGACGAGCCGGAAAAATCTAAAACAGCTTCGACGAGAGGAGATCCGCAAAGGACACGAGCACAGCTGTAACAATTCGAATGAATCAGGTACTACCAGTCGCAGGTGATGCTCTTATCAGAATGGAGGATGCCCAGACTCAGGACCAAAAAGATCTGGCAGAAATCAGGAGGAACTACCTATGAAATGGTGGAGAGAGTTTCTCAACTGCCAGCTGCCGGCGACATACTACCTACATCGGAGGCCATCGTGCCTGATGGACTCCGAATTACACTGCGGCCGGTTGCTTCTTCCACTTCGCAAGGATGCGTTCGACACGCATCTTTACGACCATGTCGCTATCCTTCAATAATGGCTTAATCGCTTCACGACCGCGCTCATCGCCGATGGCTTCGAGGGCTGCAGCAGCCGTAAGCCGTGTGAACCAATCCTTATTCTGCAACATTTCGATGAGTGGATCGATAGCCTCCGCCGACTTGATTCGGCCTAGTGCGATAACAGCCTGTTTCCGAACTAATTCCTCTTTGTCCTTCAAGGCTTTGATCAGCCCGGGCAAGGCCGGCTCGCCGAGATTGACTAAGGCGTCAGTCGCATCCTCCATGAACTCATCGTTCCGGAGTTGTTGCATCAGTGGATCTAGGACTCGCTCATCGCGGATTTTCCCCAGCGCCATGATCGCGGATTTTCGCACATCCCAGTCACGGAGAAGCTTGAGCAACACGTCTACCGCTGGAGATCCAATCTGCCCTATACCCTCAATCGCAACTTCCCGTACCTGCCAGTCACCATCACGAAGAGCAGCGGCGAGCGGTTCCACGCAACGTTCATCGCCCATTTCCCCCAATGTGATCGCGGCTTCTCGTCGAACGACCCAGTCCGGATCCTTGAGAAGGTCGATCTGAATGTCGATTTCGTCCTTAACCTTCTCTTCTTCGAGCACCACCTCCTGCGTGGGGTCAATTAGTTCCTGCCCCCCGGCAGAAGATTCCAAGGACACAGCAAGTTCGTCTGAGACCTGATCCGTCAGAGCCTCATCCGTAACCTGGCTGCTAGGGGAAACAGCCTGGGCCTGTTGTTCGTTTTCACCAGCATGTTCCATGTTCAGTATTCCTTGTTCCGCAGGGGTGCTTTGGATCATCAGTTGCTAGCGCGGTTTAGGCTTTTGCTTCGGCCTTATTACCCGCCGCATGCTTCATCCTCAGTGCCAACGCGCGTCGCTTCCGCTGTACACGCTTGAGCCGTTTGCGCAATGAGCGAGAAGCCGGACCGCTTGAGGCCCCGTTGTCATCTTTCGCCCGTGCAGCAAGCTTCTTCTTGAGTCGAATTTCGTCTGATTCGCCAGCCTGTTTCTTTGCCATTCAGCTCCAACCTCCAACTGTTAAGGTCGATATCCATCGAGGAGCGACCGTTCAATCAACAGTCACTCCAGACCGGGCAGTCTAATCAAGTGCGTGAGGATGTGTCAACTGAGAGGGTGTCTGGCCGCAGGCGCTAAGACACGATCAGGACGGGGACGGTATTATGTGCAGAATGATCGGCCGCCAACATGCTTCCAATTCGTCTTTCACGCCGAACATACAGAGCTTCCTGCGGCATCATCCTGGGAAGAACCGCAGGCGCTTCAAGGCCGGAGTCTTGTCGAGCTGGCTGCCTGGCCGCTCGTGTGTCGGTATTCAACAACTGGCCTGCAACTGCGGGAATTCTAGAGGAAGGGATCTGTGCCACCGGGCGATGGTCACCGATGACTTCTATCTGTACAACTGAGGTGCCCGCGTCCACCATGTCCAATTCGAGAGCCGCAGCGTGCGAGAGATCCAACATTCTACCTGGAATATACGGGCCTCGATCATTGATTCTGACTTGAACTGATTTGCCATTCGTCAGATTCACGACGCGCACCAGGCTCCCGAGTGGAAGCTTACGATGAGCTGCCGTATAGGCAGTCATGTCGAAGACTTCACCGTTAGCGGCAAGCTTTCCGTGAAAGTCCTTTCCATACCACGAGGCGACCCCTCGATCCTTAATTCCTACATCCAACGAGAGCTCGCCTTTTGGCAGGGAAGAACAGGCATTGAGAAGCAGGAAGGCCAGGAGGGGAATGGCTGCGTATCCGGTCTGGCGATACGACACGGTCCGGAAGTTCCTATCCATTGAAGCACCTCATGTGTAAGCCTACTCACCACCGTCTGCTTGAGCACTCTTCGGGAAGGTGATCGTAGGCTACGAAACATTCTCCATCGCGACAATACCGTCTGGGTAGCAAGGCCCCCTACCAACGGAGCGAGGCTCTCATCCCCTTCGAAATAGCATCAAGCCAGACGGCATAGGTCGGCGAATGAGACAGGAACGGTGTTCACACAGACGAATAGGCCCGTTACCTCAATGCTTTAGCAGCTGCAAAATCATAAAGATCGCCCATGCAGGCGTTTTGTCGTTACCACGGAATCAGCACGAGCCGTGGCAACCAGGCAACACCGTACTCGCTTTCTACCGGAACCGGATTGATCGATCCTCGAACCGGGTATTCACCACAAAGCGCTCAAAATTCTTCTCTAGTACTTCCGAGAGAATGTCCTCGCCATCCTGCGGATCGAACCAGAACACATTGTCATGGTTGCCGGAATGCGCGTCAGTTCTCACGATGGCGCTTTCATCTTCCCGGTTCTTCGCCTGAATCACCAGCTTGGTTTTGGCTTCGATGTCCGTCAACAAGAACCCACGCTTCGCGTCAACAGCCAACTCCAGAATCTTTCCAGAAAGCACGACATCAGGCCCATTTTCTGCGGTCACCGGAGCCACCTTGGCATACTGCACGTGCCAGCCTTTTCGCTTTAGATAGTCAGCGAACGCCTGGGCAGTTTCCTCTCCCGCACTCCCACTCGAGACATTAAAATCCGTCTCCCCGCCCCACATAGACGTTCGGCTTCCCACCTTGGCACGATCGGCTCGCGCATCTTCGAATGGAATGACGGCAACCCGAGGCCCTGCCATCGGCCTGACTGCCTGCACGGAACCGACAACGTCCTTGCCGGCTTTGGGGGTGAGATTCATCGGAATGATGTCGCCTTTTCCAGAGCAGCCCGTCAGGAGCAGTAACACGACGGCCACCGGCGCAGATACCCCCCGCACCACATGCTGTCGAATCATAAAATCTCTCTACCTCCTTGTGTACAACACATCATCGAGAAATGGTCTGCACTTCACTACCGATGAAGGACGATCGATCGCGCGAGCAGCCCCTCACGCGTCTTGATATATTTCAACGTAACTTTGTCTCCCGCATGGATGTGATCGAGTCCGATCTTCCTCTTCCCCCGCAGAATAACGGCACCCTGCTGGACGACTGCACCAACCACAATGCCCTCACTTGAACCGTGCTGCCCCTTCACCACAATGACGGGAGGAACGTCACCCGCACCAATGCTCTCAACCGTCCCTCTGATTTCGTGAACTGCATTGTTGGCTGCATAGACGGAGGTGAGGAAGCTTCCGAGCCCGGCGAGCGCCACGCAGAGAACCGCGCCAATGACCAGCACACCAAGCAAGCTCAGCCGCGGTTGATTCACGACCCTTCCCATCTCCAACCACCTCGTCGCGCTGTATCGCACAGGAACACTTGCCGGATAAAGTCGCGGAACTGTAGCAGTTACGCACCACGCTGTAAAGATATGAACAAGCTTTCTCTCCTACCGTCGTCATGCGCGGCACGCGTCCATCTCTTGACTGCAATCGGGACGGTCGGTAAGATCACGCACGAATTGCCACACCACGTGCCACGTTAACAATCAGCAGGACTCACACCCATCCAG
>JAEURX010000032.1 GCA_016788885.1 Nitrospira sp.
AGCGACCGGCGAACCAACGAACGGAAAGCCGGAACTGGCCATTACGCACTGCATCGCACCCAAGCCGGGATCATTGGTCATGTTTACCGTGCCGCGGTTCCATCGGGTGTGCCGGGTGGATCAAACGGCGGGAGACCACAAACGCCTTTCGATTGCCGGCTGGTTCATGACTGAACATGCCTGAGCGTGAGTCGCCGGATGAACGCCGACGTGTGGTAGAGTCCGTCCCACACGGCTCTCATGTACTCCTGGAGCATGCGGAACCCTGGATGTCTGGCGGACCGCACGACCGTTCAGGTTCGAACAGGGCTTACGCCACACTTGGCGGGTAGTTGATTTCAACAACAGTGGGAACGGAGCTCTGTTCCTCGTAGCGGAGTTCCCATCGGCTCCACACCGTCATGCGCGAGCCATCGCGGCGGATATGAATGAGTTCGCCTTGCCAATAGCCGACGGTCTTGAGTTCCTGTTCAATGCTCGGTAGAGGTTTGGGGAACAGGGTTTTCAACAGGCTATGGGAGCGCTGGCCCACGGTCTCACCTGCCTGCCAGCCGTAGAGACGCTCGGCTCCCTTATTCCAGAAGCGAATGGTCCCGTCCGGCGACCGGACCATCACGGCATCGAACTCCACGTTCGGCGACTTCTTGTGGGGAGGTTGCATGCCTCGATACTTGACGATGCGCGCAGGATTTCCCACGACAATGGCATTGGCCGGTACATGTTTGGTTACAACCGAACCGGCACCAATGACAGCTCCTGTCCCGATGTGCACCCCGCTGGTCACGATCGCTCCGGATCCGAGCCAGACGTCGTCCTCGATGATCACATCCCCTTTGGAAGTGAAGGATTGCTGTTGCATGATGAAACCGGCCTCTGTCCCGTGGTTATGAGGAAACACCCGGCAGTATGATCCGAACATCACATGCCGTCCGATCCGGATATTGCTCAGGAGGGCCGAGAGTTCGGAGCCTGTTCCCAGGTAGGTATAGTCACCGATCGTGATGGTTCCGCCATCGCCGGTTTCGAGAAACGCATGGTTGTCCAGATAGACGTGCTCGCCAAGCGCGATCGACCCGCCGGCGGTGGCCTGTTGAATGCGGACTTGATCGCAGATCGCGACATGGGGGCCAAGCCGTAAGTCACGATGCGTAAGTCTTGCCGTAGGGGCAATGTAGCCCCGTGGACTCATGTCCGCCAGCATATGAACGCCATCGGACCCGGATTGGGGAATGGTTACACAGGTCGCAATTCTGGTGGCGATTCGGCCGAACCTCGAGGGCCCGCTGTACCGCATCCAATATCGCATCCAGGCTTGCGACAGTCGAGGAAGATAGCGCCCGTGGATCAACTCCACCATAGCCCTGAGGCCCTGAGTCGACAAAGTGTTCAACAGGACCGAGGATCGGCGATACCACCGGGGGAAAAATGATTCTCGGTTCATGGTGTAGGCCTTGGTGGCAAGCAGGCAGAAAAAATCATTCGTGGAACCAATCCTCTGGCGCGATGGCGAGCTACGTTTGTTGTTAAACAATACTTCATACGGTTTCTAAATCCAACGTCCTCCTCGGTCAGCAATTGATTGAGGTGACCCATGGAGCAAGTCAGTTCCCTTCTTATTAGCGTAGCCAGTAGATACCTGGTTTTCGAGTAATGGTGACGGAAGAGTTTCCGGATGCACTCATTCCCTTCTCGTTATCAGCAGGCCTGCAGATATGCCATATATATGTGCGTCTCAAAGGGCATGTGCTCTCCCCTCGATATCAAAGAGCTCCAACCCAGTATCATACGTACTCGTGCGGCCTGATTCAACGCTGGTATTGCTCGTTGTTAGGTAGGCTCGTAGCGGGTTTTCCACTCCAGCAATGGCCGTATGATCCCTGGCCATCGACCGGTGAAATCACCTCGTGCCGTGTCCCCTGTTCCACTTTCATCCACACGAAAGCCAACGATTCGAGGAATCTGGCAGTGCAGACGAAAGGGATCCTCGGTCATCACGACAACCTCAACGGTGAGAATCCCCTCAGAAAGAAAGTTTCCCGGAATTCGGACGGTGCAGGCATACCGGCCTATTGGGCGAGGTTTCCGTTTCCATGCCGGGTCACGATCGTGCACGATAAAGGCCAGCACGTCCTCCTCGTTACGAAAATTGAATTCAGGTACGAGGACATGTCCTGGTTTAAGAACGTCAAATTCCATTTCAATGTCGATAGGCCGTTGAATATCGAATCTGTCCGTGATGACCCCTGACTCAGTCCGGACCCGCACGGCCCGCATCCGAACGATCTCATTGCCCGGCGCCTGGGCGGGATCGGGCCATTCGGCGCAGGGCTGGATGTGGCCGGCATGCAGGTAGTGATTGACCACGTCGTGGGCGAATCCTTCCTGCACCACTTCCCCCTTGTTCAGCAGAATCGCGCGTTTGCACATCCGCGTGATCGCCGGCATATCGTGGGAGACAAGGATCACCGTCCGGCCATGCTGCCCCACATCTTCCATCTTCCCCATACACTTTTTCTGAAACCGAACGTCGCCGACGGCCAACACCTCATCGACGATGAGAATGTCCGGATCCATATGGGCCAGCACGGAGAACCCCAGGCGGACATACATCCCGCTGGAGTAATGTTTGACCGGCGTGTCGATAAATTGCTCCACTTCGGCGAACGTCACGATTTCATCGAACTTCCGGGCAATTTCCTGGCGCGTCATGCCGAGAATGGCCCCGCTCATGAAGACGTTGTCGCGGCCGGTCAGTTCCGGATGAAAGCCCGTGCCCACTTCCAACAGCCCGCAAAACCGTCCGTTGATGACCGCTCGGCCGGTCGTGGGTTCCGTTACCCGGGAGAGGATCTTGAGCAACGTGCTTTTCCCCGAGCCGTTCGTGCCGATGACCCCGAAGACTTCGCCTTTCTTGATCTCGAACGAGACATCGCGCAGTGCCCACAGGGTATCAGGGGTCTGGGCGGAGGCCGGCTGCTGGCCAGCGAGGCGGCGGAGCCCACGCGCCAAGGCTCCCGCCAGTGAGCCGTCTTGGGCATGCGTCGCCCCAAGGCGATAGCGCTTGGATAATCCGGTGACGCTGACAGCGATGTCACTCATTCAAATCAGAGCTGCGAACAGGCCCCGATGGCTGTTTGTGCGTAGCGGGTTTTGGGATCCCGCCATGCCGGAAAATATAACAATTCCCGTGCGGCCCACAGCTCGCGCCATTCCACTCGGGCATACGCGCGACTCGGCTCGATCACTATTGATGTGTAGGGAGGTTTCCGAGGGATGCTCAACATGAATGAAATGAGTGTTTTCGCTGTGTTCAGGGGCAAAATGAAATTGGAAGCGTGTATCCACACGACCGGAAATGCGATCCACACACTGCTGATAGTAGGGGTCGGCTTGAGCCAAGTCAATGCGATCCTCGGGGCGGTGGGTGCAGTGGCGACTCACGCTGCCGATGCATTCATGGCTTGTATGGTGGGGGGACCCATGGTACTATCCCGCGTCTCCCGCTGGGGCCTGGTGAGAGATGCGTTGAAATAGTTCAGGCCTGACTCGATGTTGCCTTGCCCGGGAATCTAATCGAAAGCCAGACCCAAGTCG
>JAEURX010000033.1 GCA_016788885.1 Nitrospira sp.
ACTGTCCGCAACCAGGCGGATCATATCGAATAATTGATGCATGACCGAGCTCACTCCGACGAGATCACCCAAGCGCGACTCAGTCCGTTCCGGGCTGGAACGACTCGGCTTGCCGGCAGGAGTCGGCAGCGGGAACGCGGCCCCTTCAGGCCGCTTATGGAACAACACGAGCACCGATCCCACTTCGCCGGACGCCGCCATCAGCGGAAACGCTTGATGCATGCCGCACGCAGTGCCGTCACCGGAGCTATTGCAGGCGACCGTGCGCACTTCACGCGTCTCAAACACCGACTCGGCGGGGCAGGCCCCGCACGGATCCGTCATCTGAACGAACGCTTGATAACACTTGGCCGGCTTGTTGAGGGCCGCCTCCTCTTTCCCTTTTACCCAAGCCGCATCGTTGGCGTACACCACATTCAGGTCTCGATCGATGACCGCAACGCGATCGGTCAATCCGTCAGCCAATTGCCTGAGTGCTTCCAGACGAGCAGCGAGGATGGGATCAGCGAAAGGAGAAAGGGGTGTTGCTGGGGGGTGAGATCCGGCCATCTCATCACTCCTTATGTCGGAAGATATCAAGAAGGGCCTTTCTCTACATTTCGGGCCCTATATGTACTACGCCTAATAGTTGGAAGACAACCCTCTCGCCCGGGGGACAGGCGGGCCGTCGTCGCGTCAACCGCGGAGCACTAATGGACCGTGCAATCAGACGGCGAGCCCTCGGAGGGCATGAGAAGCCGTTTCACCGTTGCCTTCAGCTCCGACAGGCGCACCGGCTTGTCAAAATAGGCAGTCGCGCCGCTTTTTAAGGCCTCTTCCTTCGTTTTGGCATCGCCGAACGCCGTCATGACGATAATCGGGCAAGCAGGAGCACAACTCCTCAGCCTATGCACATACTCGAACCCGCCTGACGGCATTTTGAGATCCGTGACGATCAGGTCTGGCGCGGCCAGCATAACGGCGTCCAACCCTTCCTCCCCGTTGCTGGCTTCCCGCAACTGATAGCCTTCTCCCCAGAGCTCATCACAGAGCAGACTGCGCATGTCCTTATCGTCTTCCACGACCAACAACACAGCTGGACTCCTTCCTTTCACGTTGAGGCTCCAATAGCCAGTGTCCATGACGCCTCAACCGACGCAAAGTATGTGCCATTGTGGCTATGGCCTCGTACGATCTAACACTTTGTGTTCATTGACGATTCAGCGGTGAAGGATTTTCCGAACAGAGGTGCCGCCCGAACGAGGCTGGCGAGAAAGACCCCACCCGGGCTGACCGCCTGCCCCGAAGCGCTACAGCAAGGCGGTACCTGCCCGGGGAACGACTGTGGACTTGAAGAGACTGCAGAAGTGTCTATTATGGCGTGGCAGCCGGTGCAACATGAATCGGCAGGCAAATCGTGAACACCGTTCCGACTCCCGGTTCGCTGTCGACCTGAATCGTCCCGCCGTGCTCCTCGATGATGCCTCTCACGACCGTCAGGCCCAATCCGGTCCCCTTGCCGAACTCCTTGGTCGTAAAGAAGGGATCGAAGATCTTGGCAATCACGTCCTTCGGCATCCCGTGGCCGGTATCGCCGATCACGAGCATGACCATTCCACGATCCGATGCGGGGGTCAATGCGAGCTTCAGCACGCCGCCGTTCGGCATCGCATGGATGGCGTTCATCACCAAGTTGATCAACACTTGGCTCATCTGATCCGCATCGGCGCACACCAACGGACACGCCTCAGCGAACGATGTTTCGACGGCGATGTGGCTATGCGAGAGCCGCTCCTGAAAGATTTCCAGGTTGTCCTCGACGATCTGTCGAAGATCCAATGCCCGGTGTTCGACCGGACGTCGCCGGGCAAACGCCAGCAACTGATTCATCACCCGCGTAATTCGCTCCACCTGGCTGATGATGGTCTGGAGCCCCTTCCTGACCGGCTCTTCCTTCGTCCGCTCCATCAAATATTCCGCCCGGCCCAGAATGACGTTCATGGGCGTCCCGATCTCGTGGGCCATGCCCGAAGCCACCGTGCCGAGTTCGGCCACTCGCTCGGTTCGACGCAGCTGCGCCTGCAACCGCTTCCGCTCCGTGATATCGCTGGCAGTCCCGTCGATGCGCAAGGGATGCCCGGCCCCGTCCCGAATGACCCGGCCACGATCATGCACCCATCGCACCTCACCGTCTTGCCGGACGATGCGATACTCGACATCACATTCCCCCGTGCGCTGGAGGTCCCACAGCGCCTGATCGGCCAAGGCTCGATCATCCGTATAGACCGCCGCGAGCCGCAACGATGGGTTCGCCAGGAACTCTTCGATCGACCGGCCGTAGATCTCAGCCACAGACGGGCTCACGTAATACAGCGTAGACCAATCCAACGACGACGACCAAATCACATCTTCCATCGAGTCCAACAGGCTCTGAAGCCGCTCTTCGCTTTCCCGTAATCGTTGTTCAGAAACCTTGCGCAGCGACAGATCCCGCAGCACGACTAGGATGCCGACACCCCCTTCGTCCTGAAAACGAGCCGCTCTGACCGCCACATCGACGATCGCCCCGTCGAGTCGAACAGCCTTCTCCTCGACCTCGGGAACCGTGTTGCCGGAATCCAGCAGATGCCGAATCCGCTCTCGAACCAATTCATGAAAATCAGAATGCACCAGTTCGTAGAGCGACCGTCCGAGAATGTCTTCCGGCTGGCTCGCCCCGAAGAGCTGCACCCCCTGCTCATTGATGAACACAATCCGCCCGCCGCGATTCACCAGGATGGCGTCCGGCAAGACCGCCAACAGCCGGCGATAGCGCTCTTCGCTTTGACGCAGCAGCTGTTCGGTCTTTTTCCAATCGGTCACATCACGTGTTACACCCAACACCGCAGAGACCGTTCCATCGGCGGCACGCAACGGCACCACATGGGTGTCCAGCCATCGAGGCGTGCCCAACATCCCCACCAGCTGAAACTCCAACCGGCCCGGCTCCCCTTGTGCAGCCTTACAGACCAATTCGCGAAACACCGGCTGAGACTCAGCAGCCACCAGGTGGCACAAATCCTTGCCGACGACCTGCGCGGTGTGGGTGGCTTCAACCATCGCCAATCCTGCGGCATTCATGGTCCGAACCGTGCCATCAAGCGCCAGCACTTTCACACACTCAGGTTCGGTCTCAATGATCGCCCGCAGCAACGCCTCACGCTCCGCCAGATCCTGTTCCAGTCGTTTGCGCTCGGTGATATCGCGGAGGATGACGGTGTAGTACCGCACACCTTCAATGCCGATTTGGGAAATCGCCGCTTCGATGGGGAATTCTTCACCGTTGGACCGTACGCCCATGATCACACCCAGCGACCCCATTTGCCGCGTGGTCACCCCGGATCGGCCGAACTCGCGGATGTGCTCACCATGAACGCTGCGAAACCGTTCAGGGATGAGCCGATCCAACCGCCGCCCCAACATGTCCTGGGCACTCCATCGAAACATGTCTTCCGCGGCCTGGTTGAACAAGACGATCTTCTGCGTGTCATCGACAGTGATGATGGCATCCATCGCCGACTGCACGATGCCTTCGAACCGCAACTTGTCACGAAGGAGTTCCGCGTGCGCCCGGCCTTGCCCGGTCTCCGACGCCAGCCCCTCTTGCGGCCTCTCGACCGGCGCCACCTCTCTGTCGATGACGTCCATCGGTGTCGCACTCGTCCGACGGGTCGCCACGAGCGCCGCCACAGTGCCCATCACGCCAATGCCCAACAAGCGATTCAGCCAGAAAGAAACCGGTGGGAATCCAGACGAAGACACGACAAGATCGGTCACCGCCAAACAGGCGACCAATCCCATGACATAGAGCGGAGCTCGCGCGCGGGAGCTGCCGATCGTCAGCGCGACTGGAATCGCATACAGCAACCAGGCAGCGACCTCCGCGGGCACCGACAGGTCCAAGAAAAAGATTCCGGCGGCCAGCAAAACCGGGCCGCTATATTCACTGACCAGGGATTTCTGCGAGAAGGGCTGCACGACGATGGCTCCCCGCACGACGGTGCAACGTGGAATCTACGCGTCTGCGTGTGGTTTGCCCTCGATCTCGGCCAATTTGCGGTAGAGGGTCTTCCGGTCGATCCCCAACACGTGCGCGGCCTGATACTTATTGCCGCCCGTCTTCTCTAGAATTTTCACGATATATTCCTTCTCGACTTCATGCAACGGCAAGGTGCGCTCGGCCGCTTCGTCGAGAATCCGGCGATCCCCTCGAGCCCCCTGGACCTGAAGGGGCAAATCCTCCGCGCCGATCACATCGCCATGGCTCAGCGTCACGGCCCGCTCGATGACATTCTCCAGTTCACGGACATTCCCTGGCCAGGCATAGTCCGCCAACATCGCAAGAGCCGGCTCGCTGAGCCCTTTGACCTGCCTGCCGCGAGCGGCGGCACACTTTTTCAGAAACGCATCCACCAGGATCGGAATATCTTCACGCCGCTCCCGCAACGGCGGCAGCCGTAGTTCGATGACGTTGAGGCGGTAGTAAAAGTCTTCCCGAAACCGTTTGTGCTTCACTTCGTCGACGAGATTCAAGTTGGTCGCGGCGATGATCCGCACATCTACCGGAATGGACTTGGTTGCGCCCACTCGCCGGATCTCGCGCTCTTGAATGGCACGCAGCAATTTGGCCTGCAACATGAGCGGCAGCTCGCTGATCTCATCCAGAAACAGCGTGCCCTTCTGGGCCTCCTCAAACAACCCGCGCTTATCCACTTTGGCATCCGTGAAGGAACCCCGCATATGGCCGAACAGTTCGCTTTCCAGCAACTGCTCGGGGATCGCCGCGCAATTCACGGGAACGAACGGCGCATCACGCCGGTCGCTGTTGTAGTGAATCGCCTTGGCCACCAATTCTTTGCCAGTTCCGCTTTCGCCGGTAATCAACACGTTGGTCGGACTGTCGGCTACCCGTCGAATCAACTCGAAGACGGCCTGCATCGGCTTGCTCTTACCGAGTATTTGATGAAAGCTGTATTCTTTGTGCACTTCCTTGCGCAGACGACTCACCTCGCGGCGGAGCGCCGCCTCGCGGATCGCGCGTTCGACCACCCGAACCAATTCCTCGGTCTTCACCGGCTTGGTGAGGTAATCGCTCGCTCCATGCCGCATCGCATCCACGGCGGTTTCCACCGTGCCGAAAGCCGTCATGAGAATCACCCCGATGTCGGGATACCGCTGTTTGACCTCCATCAGCAACTCAGTGCCCTGCATGCCTTTCATCCGGAGATCGGTCAGGACGACGGCGTAATCTTCCTCACTCAGCTGCTGAAGCGCCTCGTCTCCGCTGCCCACCCCCAGGCATTGGTGCCCGCGGCCCTGCAGCACATCACAGAGCAAGCTCCGCATGTCGGCGTCATCGTCGACGACCAGTACCGCGCCCCATTCTTCAGTCATACAGCGTTCCTCTCTGAATCCTCCGGCGGGTCGGCGCCCGCCGAACATGCGCGAACAGACTAATCGGCCAACTCCTGAGCGGTCAAGTGGCGTCCTGCCGCAGCGGGCATCCGACGCCTGCCCCAAAATGCCCCATCGGTCATGACCGCTCTTGGCCTCAGCAACTCCAGCGCTGCAGGCAACTCACCATTCCATCACGTGTTCCGTCTCTCTGGAACGGCACTTCTCTTGCGTTCTCCTGACTACGTGGGAGTGGCGGTATGAGCTCGAGGTCATCAGAGCAGGACAACCAACAAACCAAGGAGACGGCACCGCTGGTGCCGGCCTCTGTTTCAGTAGTGCAAGGGCAAGGCCATCCGCAGGTACCGGTTACGCTCGCCCGAAACGCGCCTCCTCCCAAGCCCAGACGGGCAGCGATCGTGTTGGCCATGGTGTGCATCCTTCTGGTCCTGGCCGTGGGCCTGTGGCGCTGGTGGTCCAATGATCCGGTGGCTTCGCACTATAAGACCCTCCCCGTCGAACGTGGACCAATCACCTCGCTGGTCACCGCCACCGGCGCCGTGAATCCTGTGATTTCCGTCCAGGTGGGCAGTCAGGTGTCGGGCAAGATCGCCAAGCTCTATGCCGATTTCAACTCGGTGGTACGAGAAGGACAGATCCTGGCCTCAATCGACCAAAAGCCGTACCAAGCCAAGGTCAGTCAGGCCAAGGCGGCACTCAAAAGCGCGCAGGCCAGTCTCGCCAAAGCCCGGATCATGCTTACGCAGCGCTCATTGGAATTCAAGCGGATGATGGCTCTGCGGGAACAACAATTCGTCGCCCAATCGGAGTTGGATCTCGCGACGACCAACTTTCGCGATGCCGAGGCGCAACTCGACCTCGCGCAGGCGCAAGTCGATCAAGCCAAAGCCACGCTGGCCTCAGCCGAATTGGACCTGGGCTATACCACCATTTTCTCGCCGGTGAACGGCACCGTCGTTTCTCGCAACGTGGAGGAAGGACAGACCGTCGTAGCCAGTTTCCAAACGCCCACCCTGTTTGTCCTCGCCCAGGACCTGACCCGCATGCAGGTCATTGCCAACGTCAGCGAATCCGATATCGGCGGAGTCGCCGAAGGCAAATCGGCAGACTTTCGTGTGGACGCCTATCCCAGGGAATTCTTTCACGGCATCGTGACGCAGGTCAGGAACGCGCCGATCAGCATTCAAAATGTCGTGACCTACGATGTGATCATCTCGGTCGAGAACCCCGAACTCAAACTGAAACCCGGGATGACCGCCAACATCTCGATCGTCACGGCCCGCAATGACGATGCGCTCCGCGCACCGAACGCTGCGTTGCGATTTCGCATGCCAGGTGTACCGCTGGATCGCAAGACGTCTCAACTCTGGATCCTGGAGACGACGGGGCGCGTGCGGGCAGCCCCGGTCACGCTCGGCATAGCGGATTCCCTGTTCACAGACATTACTTCCGGCGACGTGCACGAAGGCGACGCGGCCATCGTCGGTGTCGCGACGGCGGAGGATACCGCGCAGGAGAAACTGCCGCCGGGTTTTGAGTTCGGCCCGAAGATGCGGTGAGACATCCCCCATGAGCTTTCTCTGGCTGACGATCCTTTCTGCCCTCCGCATTCTCCGCCGGAATCCGTTACGAGCCGGCCTGACCATGCTCGGCATTGTAATCGGTGTCGGCGCCGTCGTCGGCATGGTCAGCCTCGGACAGGGGGCGACCGCTTCAGTGCAACGCGAGATCGCCAGCCTCGGCACGAACGTGCTCATCATCATCCCCGGCGCCACCACTACGGGAGGCGTGCGCGGCGGACTCGGCAGCGTCTCCACCCTCACCGTTGACGATGCCCGCGACATCGAAAAACGCGTCGGTGACATCAGCCTCGTGACCTATGCCTCCCGATCGGTGCTCCAAGTCATCCACGAACACAAAAACTGGAACACCATCGCACTCGGGACGACCACCACCTTCACCGACTTGCGCAACTGGCCGGTGGCCGACGGCAATTTTTTTACGCAGGCCGATGAAGATGCCGCTGCCAAAGTGGTCGTATTGGGAAGAACGGTCGCGGACAATTTATTCGAGCGAGGGGAGGAAGTCATCGGCGCACAGATCAGAATCAAGAACGTCCCGCTGCGGGTGATCGGCATCCTGTCTCCGAAGGGGCAATCACTCTCCGGCCAGGATCAAGACGACATCGTGATCCTACCCTTCACCACCGCGGAGCGAAAAGTGCTGGGCACGAAATTCCTTGGGACCGTCGGCATTATCCTGGTCGCGACCCAACATCGTTACGGCGTCCCCACCGCCGCCGAAGAAATCAAGGAACTCTTGCGCGCACGACACCGAATTCACCCGGCGGAGGACAACGACTTTACCATCCGTACCATGGAGGATGTGGCGAACACCGTCGCCGGCGCAAGCCGCACCATGCTGATGATGCTGCTGAGCATCGCCTCCATCTCACTCCTGGTCGGTGGGATTGGAATCATGAATATTCTGCTGGTGTCGGTCACAGAACGGACCAGAGAGATCGGGATTCGGATGGCAGTGGGAGCCAAACGCGCCCACATCCTGCTGCAGTTTCTCGTGGAGGCGATCATTCTGACCGCCATCGGCGGCGTGGTCGGCGTCCTGTTCGGCGTGGCCGGCGCGCGCATCCTCACTCACTTCATCGGTTGGCCGACAATCATTTCCTCGCAAGCCGTAACCGTGGCCTTTCTGTTCTCGCTGGCCGTGGGCATCTTCTTCGGCCTCTACCCGGCGAACAAGGCCTCCCGCATGAATCCGATCGAGGCGCTGCATTATGAGTAAGCGCAACACCCAGGGGGCTTAACGCCTGGAGCCGGAAAGCACGGTCCGTAAGAGCATTCGGGAGACCCACACCTGCGGAACGCCGCGTGGCAGCGCGCCGGGATCGAGCGGATGAGAACGAGACGATAGCCAATATCCTGAGGCATGCTGAACGACGCGGCAGGAACGGCAAACCAGCAAGCCCGTTCAACGCGGCGGAAGTCGAGCATCCCCGCCGGATATCATGATTTTTCTGGTGCTCGAATGAGCCGTTCGATGGTGAGTCCTTGAATGAGAATGGAGAAGACCACCACGATATAGGTCATGGCCACGATCGCGTCGCGATATGTCGACGCGGGCAGCGACAGGGCCATGGCGACGGAGATGCCACCGCGTAAACCTCCCCAGGTCAGGATGACGGTCGCGCGATTCGTCAGGTCTTCGAACAAACGGAAGAACTGCACGGGAAGACTCACACTGACGAACCGCGCGAACAGCACCAGAGGAATGGCCAGCAATCCGGCAAAGAGATATTCGTCTTGAAAACGTAAGACCAGCACCTCCAGTCCGATCAGCACAAAGAGAACGGCATTCAGCAGCTCGTCGATCAACTCCCAGAACGTATCCAAATATTCCCGCGTGGTGTCCGACATCGCCAAGTGCCGACCGTGGTTTCCGATCAACAACCCCGCCACGACCACAGCAATGGGGCCCGATGTGTGCAAGGCATCCGCCACCGCATACCCACCCATCACGAGCGCCAGCGTAATCAGGATCTCGACACTATGCTGATCAACTGACTTGAGCATCAGATAGGCGCCATACCCCAACGCGAGCCCAAGGACGATGCCGCCGACCGCTTCCTGCAGCAACAACCACCCCATCGCCTCCGGCGTGACTCGTCCGGATTCCGCCATGGCCAGCAACACCAGAAACACCGCGACCCCAACGCCGTCGTTGAAGAGCGATTCTCCGGTGATCTTGATTTCCAAGCGCTTCGGCGCGTTCGCATTCTTCAGAATTCCCAGCACGGCGATCGGATCGGTCGGTGAGATCAGCGCCCCGAACAGGAAGGCGGCAATGAGCGGAATCGGATGTCCCAGCCACTCCAACCCCAGATAGGTGAGCGAACCCACGATCGCCGTGGAAACGAGCACCCCTCCGCACGCTAACGTCCCGATGAACCACTTTTGATCGAGCAAATCGTCGAGATTGACGTGAAGCGCCCCGGCGAACAGCAGAAAACTGAGCATGCCATGCAGAAGCGCTTCGCCGAAGTCGATGCGCTGGACGAAACTCCTCGCCTGGCTCTCGATGCCATACCCCAACTTGCCCAGACACAGCAGCACGAGCGACATGGCCAATGCCATGGCCATCAGACCGATCGCGACCGGCAATTTGATGTAGCGGTGATTGAGGTAGCTGAAGCCGGCCGAGAGACAGACCAGAATCGTGACCGTGTGCATCAAGGTCATCGCGACACAGCAGGCCTTGGAGCGCGCCTCCGGCTCGACTTCCGACACTCACGATGCGGAGGACCTTCTCCCTCCATGGTCAACTCCAAGCCTGGTCCGAGACGATGTGACGGGCGAGATTCGTCATGCGCAGGCTGTCTTCCCGGTCCTCTGCGGGGTCCGCCTCGTGTCAGCACCCTGCGCACCACCGAACCGTTCACCGCACCTGCCCTGTCGATCGCAGACATGACGGTCTTCGCCAAGAAAACGAGGACGACGGCGAACAGTCCACGCAACCACACGCGCATGTGTGCCGGCATACGACCCGATGGTCCGCGCACGACATCGCAAGTCTACCGATAACACACAGGCACGGCCCTCACAAGCCGTACCTGCTCCCGAGAATATTACGGATTGATTACGTGTTTGACCTCGAGTACAGTGCTCGACCGCAATGCTCCTCACAACCCCAGCCACGGTGACATGAACTCCACGCACGAATCCGTAGAACACACTCCATGGAGGCCAATCATGAAGTCCTGCTTGGGACGGTGCCTGTTTCTGTGTTGCCTGCTCTTCTTCCCGAGCGTGTCTCTTGCGCAAGTATCAGCACCTCTTCCGCACTTTTCCATGGACACCTCGGCGCGACAGATCCACGAGGCGCCAGTGGTCTACCTTGGAGAAACCCTCTTCGTTTTATATGAGAAAGTCGGCTCCTTCACGCCGCAGCAACGTGCGCAAGCCATTCAGGTGCGACTCGAACACATCGCGAACAACCCGTTCAGCAACTTCAATGCGATCACCATTGTTGAAACCGAACACGGAACCGATATCGTCCTAGACGGTCTCGTGTTGTTAACGGTAACCGATGGAGACGCCAAGCCTTCGGGTCGAACTCGCCAAGACCTGGCGCAGGAGTACACGGGTAGGCTACGGAACGTGCTGAGCAGGGCGCAACAAGAGCTGAGCACGGAGATGTTGCTCAAAGATGCCGCGCTGGCGGGGGCAGCCACCGCCATCTTTATCGCAATCTTGCTCGTGCTGCATAAGATCTTTCCGAAGCTCTACCGCCACATCGAGCAATGGCAAGGCACGCACATTAAGGCGATCAAGATCCAGCGAGTCGAAGTCTTCTCCGCCCATACACTGACCCAGCAGGCCATCGCCGTCACCAAAATCCTGCGATTCCTGCTGACGATCATGATCCTCTATTTGTACCTCACCACCGTGCTGGGGCTGTTCCCCTGGACGCGGCAGCTCGCCACGACCCTCATACAAGCTGTGGTGGCGACACTCTCCACCATCGCCGAAACCTTCCTGATCGCGCTGCCCAACCTTGCGGCCATTGTCGTCATCATCCTGGTGACGCGATACATCATCAAGTTGTTCAAAATGATGTTCAACGGAATCCAGCGCGGCGCGATCACTTTCACCGGCTTCCATCGCGACTGGGCCAATCCAACGTTCAAGATCGTCCGTTTTCTGATCATCGCCTTCGCAGCCATGGCCATCTTTCCCTACATCCCTGGCTCACAATCGGAAGCGTTCCGAGGCGTCTCGGTGTTTCTCGGAGTCTTGTTCTCTCTCGGCTCTGCAGGCGCCGTCAGCAATGCGATCGCCGGTGTTATCCTGACGTACATGCGTCCCTTCCAACTCAGCGACCGAGTAAAAATCGCCGATACCGTCGGCGACGTGACGGAAAAGACCCTGCTGGTGACCCGAATTCGAACCATCAAGAATGTCGACATCACGATCCCCAATTCCCTCATTCTTGGCGCACACATCATCAATTATAGTTCCACGTCGTTGACGGCGCCTCCGCTGATCCTGAACACCTCCGTAACCCTCGGCTACGATGCCCCGTGGCGAACCGTCCATGAGCTGCTCAAGAAATCAGCGCTGGCCACGAGAAACATCCTCTCGGACCCGGAGCCGTTCGTACTGCAGACGGCGCTCAACGACTTTTATGTCGTCTATGAGTTGAATGCGTATACGGGTGCCCCGAACAAGATGGCCGGCACCTACTCCGACCTCCACCAGAACATTCAGGATACCTTCAATGAAGCCGGAGTAGAAATCATGTCCCCGCACTATGCCCAAGTGCGCGACGGCAATAAAACCACGATCCCAGAGTCGTACTTACCTCCCAACTACCACGCGCCGGCGTTTCGCATCGAACCGCTGGATAGCCTCCTGGGCAAGCCCGCACCTGGCGGGCCTCCACCAACATCCCCGAGACCATGAACGAACCAGAAGACACAGCGGAGGGGTCTCGACATCCGTCAGCACGCAGCACACCTTCCGAGCGTGCTGCGCGGCAACAACGAGCGCGGCGCGCACTCATCGCCGCGCTGCGGCTGGGGGCATGCCTGATCGGGTGCCTTCCGCACATCGCGGCGGCGGCCGCTTCCTCGCCTGATGCCTCAGATTGGCACTATGGCGCAGTTCTCGACTTGAGCTACGCGCTCGATGTCAACTTTCCGGAAAACCATCTCTGGCGAAGCAAGAGCACTACTCCGAGAGTCAATGAATTGGCTCCGAACATGACGCTCGGCTATGTGCGCAAGGATGCGACGACCTCATCACGCTGGGGGATGGAGTTGGGCTTGCAAGCCGGATATGACACCGACGCCCTGGTGCCTTCTTCGAATCCCGGGCGCGACAAACCGGTAGACGGGGCGGATACACTCCGCCACATTTCGCGGGCCAACGTCTCATATCTGGCGCCGATCGGGAACGGACTCACCATCACGGCCGGCCTGTTCAACAGCTACATCGGGTATCAGTCGATTTACGCGCGCAACAACTTCAACTACACGCGAAGTTATATGGCCGACAATGCTCCGTATTTCATGTTTGGCTTGGCGGCCCAATACCCGGTCACCGATCGCTTGCAACTCAATCTGTACGCCATCAACGGCTACAATTACCTTTCCCATCCGAACAATCAATTGAGCTATGGCACCCAGGTCGCCTACCGGTTGGATAGCGAATGGACCTTCACGGAAAACCTGTACTACGGACCGGACCAGTCCAATACCTCCTTGCAATACTGGCGGTTTTTTTCTGATAGCATCCTTGAGTGGAAACGCAAGCGGGTGACCCTGGCGTTAGCCTATGATCTCGGGACGGAGAATGCCGCCGAACAACCCGGCCATCCACGCACCTTTTGGACGGCAGCGGCATTCTATGCCCGGTGGAACGTCTCCGGCCCCTGGAGCCTCGCCTTACGGCCTGAATTCTATTGGGATCGTAATGGACGGATCTCTGGCTCTGAACAGCTCCTGAAGGCTCTGACGACCACTCTCGAGTATCGATGGGTTGAAACCGCTCGGAGCGTTGTGATTCGGTTGGAGCATCGATACGATGAGTCCACTGGAATCGGGGGAGGATTTTTCACACGAGGGGACATCGCCCCGGGCGTCATCGGACTCGCGCGCGAGCAGCACCTGTTGCTGATGTCGCTCATCTTGGCGTTCGATTCATGACAGTCGTTACAGGCACCTGGTCTGTGGTGCACGAACCATTGTGACGGAAGCCATGGAAGCAGCCGAGCAGATGGGTGGCAGGGCGTCTACATGTAGCACGTGGGAGAGATGCCTCGCGTCTCGCCGCGGTCTAGAACATCAGAACCGAGCAGGGTTCACTATCCTGAAACCTGTTGTTCAGCATGGTAGGAGCTGCGGACGAGCGGGCCTGATTCAACGTGACGGAAGCCGAGCGCGAGACCTTCTTCTTTCAAGACCGAAAATTCATCCGGATGATAGAAGCGTGCGACGGGAAGATGCTCTTTGGTAGGCTGGAGGTATTGGCCGATGGTCATGATGTCGCAGTCGACTGAACGCAGGTCTCGCATAACCTCGCGGGCTTCCTCCGACGACTCCCCCATGCCGACGATCAGGCCCGACTTGGTCGTCATCCCCATCTGCTTGGCGCGCCCCAGCAACTCGATCGATCGCTGATACTTCCCTTGCGGGCGGATCGAAGGAAACAAGCGTCGCACCGTTTCAATGTTGTGATTCAGAATGTCCGGTCGCTCAGCCGCGACCACTGCGAGCGCCGCTTCATTGCCTTCAAAGTCTGGAATCAGGACCTCGATCGTGCAACTGGGAATCAACCGCCGGATATGGCGAATCGTCTCGGCAAAGACGGAGGCTCCGCCATCCTCAAGTTCGTCGCGATTGACCGACGTGATCACCGCATGGCGCAAACCGAGCGCCTGAATCGCTTCTGCCACACGCAGCGGCTCTTCGTGATCGACCGCATGCGGCCGGCCGGTGGCCACTGAACAATAGTGGCATCGTCGCGTGCAGATATCGCCGAGAATCAAAAACGTCGCCGTGCGTGCATTCCAACATTCCCACACATTCGGACAACGCGCTTCCTCACAGATCGTGTGCAGCTTGAGCCGATCCATGGTTTGGCGAATGTCGTGATAATCCGGACCGGTCTGCAGCTTCACCTTGAACCAGGGCGGCAGGCGGCGAGACGGAGCAGCTGACGGCCGGTCTTCATCAGTCGGCCGGGGGTCGATGTGAATGAAGCTCATCGTTTCACCACCGGGGCGAGCAATTCCTGAGGATGCTCCAGCACACGTTTGAACTCTTTGAGGAACTGCGCTCCCATCAAGCCATCCAACGCGCGGTGATCGCACGAGAGCGTGACCTTCATCCGCCGTCCCGCAACCACTGCGCCTTTGGACACCACCGGCACATCTCGTATCGCGCCCACGGCGATCGACGCCGCCTGCGGAGGCATGAGCAACGCGATAAACTCATCCACGTCGAACATACCCAGGTTGGAAATGGCAAACGTCGCCCCCGAGTATTCCTGCGGTGATAATCGTTTCTGCCTCGCCCGGTCGATCAATTGCTTCGTCTCCCCAGAGATCTCAGCTAAGGTCTTCGCGCCACAATTTCGAACCACCGGCGTGATGAGTCCGTCTTCCATGCCGACAGCCACGCCGATATCGATCTGCTCATACCGCCTGATGGCGTCCCCCGTAAACGACACGTTGATCTCCGGATGCCGCTTGAGCGCCAAGGCCGCAGCCTTGATCAGCACATCGGTGATAGACGGGTGGGGCTGACGGCTTTGCTTACACTCATCACGCACCCGTTCGGCCTGCTCCATGTCGATGTCGACCGTAAGGTAAAAATGCGGGATCGGCGCTTTGCTCTGCACCGTCGATCGGGCAATGGCCTTGCGCATCTGGCTCAATGGCTGATCCGTGCCAGCCGGCAATGATTGCGCGCTGGCAGATGAGGCGGCGGCCACATCGTCCTCGACAATACGCCCGCCGGGACCGGTGCCGGTGAGGGTCGAGAGATCGATGCCTCGTTCAGCGGCCAGGGCTTTGGCGCGTGGCGAAGCGATTGGCCGCACCGCCTCGGAACGCGCTGGTTGAGCGGGAGCCGATGCCTTTTTCGGCGCGGCGTCGGTCTTTGCCCCATTGCTGATCGACGGCGCAGCCGTCACGCCATCTGACAAGGCCGAGGCAATGTCTTCATCGGCCTCCGCGATGACGGCAATCAACTTTCCGGACTGCACCGTTTCGCCATCACGCACGAGCAGTTTTCTAAGGACGCCGGGAGCAAACGCTTCCAAGTCCATGACCGCCTTGTCGGTTTCGATCTCGGCGATCACTTCACCCGCCTGCACCCGATCACCCTCATGTTTCTTCCAGGCGAGCAGCACGCCTTCTTCCATGGTATCGGTCAGCTTCGGCATGACGACGCGGCTAGCCATGTATCCTCCTCCACGAAGCGGACGGTCTTCGATGACCAACCCGCCCTCTTCGGCAACCATGCCTCATGCGACACCACAGACTGTGTTGATAGCGGCAACTACACGCGCCACATCTGGAATGGCGGCATCTTCCAAGGGTCGGCTGTAAGGGATCGGCACGTCTTCGCCGGTGACCCGAACGATAGGGCCGTCCAAATAATCGAACGCCGCGCTGTAGATACTTTCGGCAATTTGTGCGCCCAACCCGCAGAATCGCCAGCCTTCTTCGACAATCACCAGTCGTCCCGTCTTTTTGACCGACGTGACGATCGTCTCGAGATCCAACGGCTTGAGCGTGCGCGGGTCGATCACTTCGACGTCGACGCCCTCCCGACTCAACTGCTCGGCGGCTTCCAGCGCAACGAGCAACATTTTGGAATAGGCGACGACGGTCACATCGGTCCCTTCCCGCTTCACGTCAGCCTGCCCAAGCGGAAGCGTGTACTCCCCTTCGCCGACCTCGCCTTTTGTGCCATAGAGCAGTTGTGCCTCAATGAAGATCACCGGATTGTTGTCGCGGATGGCGCTCTTCAGCAAACCCTTCGCATCGTGCGGCGTGGCCGGAGCCACGACTTTCAACCCCGGCACATGGCAGAACCAGGCTTCCAAGCTCTGCGAATGTTGCGCACCCAATTGATGCGCCGCGCTGCCAGGACCGCGAATCACCAGCGGCACCGAGAGCTGGCCACCCGACATGTACCGGATCTTGGCCGCGTTGTTCACGATTTGATCCAAGGCCACAATGCCGAAGTTCATCGTCATCAGTTCAACGATCGGATGCAGACCCGCCATGGCCGCGCCGATCGCCAACCCGGTAAACCCGGCTTCCGTAATCGGCGTATCCACCACCCGCTGCGGCCCGAACTCCTCGACAAATCCCTTGGTGACCTTGAAGGCGCCCTGGTAATACCCCACTTCTTCGCCAATCAAAAAGATGCGCGAGTCCCGCCGCATCTCTTCTCGCATGGCCTGATTGAGGGCTTCCCGATAGGACAACACCATAGAGATTCCTACTCCTCCTCCATGACATCGGCATGCAGGCTCGAAAGATCGGGAAAGGGGCTTTCGTCGGCAAACTTCACCGCTGCCGCCACCACGTCACCGACCTCTTGTTCGAGTTGCTTGAAGTCGGCCTCCCCGCATTGCGCCCGGCTCAGCATCGTTTCCTTGAGCACCGCCAGGGGATCGCGCTTGCGATATTCCTCCACTTCCTCTTTGCTCCGATAGTGGCCGTGTGAGGGATCGGCCATCGAATGGCCCATGAACCGATAGGTCATCGCTTCAATGAAATACGGCCCCTGCCCCGCTCGAGCCTGATCTACCACCGTGCGCATCAAGGCTCGCACGGCCAGCACATCCATGCCGTCCACACGCTCGGCTGTAATGCCATAGGAACGCGCGGCCTCCGCCACGTTCTCATACAAGGCCACGGCCCGATGCACGGGCGTCCCCATGCCATATCGATTATTCTCACAGATAAAAATCACCGGCAGTTTCCACAGCGCCGCCAGATTAAACGCTTCATGCGCCTGCCCGCTCGGCACAGCGCCTTCGCCGAAGAAACAGACGGTGACCAGATCCTGTTTTTGATATTTTGACGCGAAGGCTAATCCCGCGGCCAATGGAATATGCCCGCCGACGATCGCGTAGCCGCCCATGAAACGCTTCGGCAAATCCACCAGATGCATGGAGCCGCCCTTGCCGTGACACAACCCGGTCGCCTTGCCGAAGAGTTCGGCCATCACCTTGCCCGGATCAGACCCGCGCGCAAGACAATGCCCGTGGTCGCGGTAGGCGCTGATCACATAATCCTCCGGCCGGAGGGCAGCGATGGCGCCCACGGCAATCGCTTCTTCGCCGATGTAGAGATGAAGAAATCCCGCGATCTTGGCGAGTGCGTACATCTCGGCCGATTTTTCTTCAAACCGGCGGATGAGCAACATCTGGCGATAGAGCGAACGCAGGTCGGCCTTGTCCATGTCGGTCATTATGCATGCCGGCAGAAGACGACTCAACCGGGATATTCGGTTACGCAGTCATCGCAGGGATGAACGGGAACGACTGAGGAAGGAAGATGATTGCACCGGCAATTCCGGTACGGGCGTGCATTCCCGCACCGGAATATGCGAATTATTTCACCTGCGAAAAGTCGGCATCGAACTGCATGGTCTGACCATCCTGCAAGGTCACAATGATGGTCGTTTTCGCATTGGGGTCAAACGACTCGTACCCGAACCGGGCGGTGAAACGTGACCGGTAGGCGGGACCCGTGCCGTCGTTTTTTCTGCCTCGATCAGCCGGGCTGAGATCCACCGGACGAATATTTTTGCCCTTTTGTTGAAAGACGATGTCGGCCTTCTCGGCAAAGTATTCATCATCGCCGCAGAGCTGCACTTCGACTTCCATGTTCGGCATATCGACGACTTTTTGAATAAACTCGTCGGGCATGCGCACGTCTTTTTTCTGTTTTTTCGATTCAGCCGCTTCCTGCCTGCCAAACGCCTCCAAGCGGTAGCGCTTGGTGCGCAAGATGGCACTGGCGCCGCACGGGTCTTTTTCGGGATCCGCCCCGACTCGTGTGACCAGCGAGGCTTGTTGCAAGATTTTCTTCACATCTTCCGGTGACCCGGCCTTCTCCATGGGTGCTCGCCCCGCTTCCAGGGCTTTCCTGGCATCTTCTGCGGACAACTTGACGTCGATCGCCCACGCCGGCCCGCTGATTGCCAATGCCATCACTCCGACCACTAACCCGACTACCGCATGGGTTTGCCCACGCCGACCGACTCTGCCATCATTCGCGCGCATGAGTACCTCCCTGACACGTCACTGAACAAGGGCGCATTGTAAAAGGATTGTGAAGACCATTTCAATCTGGCGCACATCGGAATATGGCTCGACGATGAGCCTCGGCTAGACACGAAAGCGGTCCCAGTTGGGATAGGGTCGGCCGGCGTAGAGCTGCTCGATGTCCACGGGGCAAGACAGGCCTTGTTGCTG